>JBDHGH010000165.1:0-7874 GCA_039589995.1 Gemmatimonadota bacterium
TTGCCACCGCCCGACAGCTGATAGAAGACTATCTCGAGTTCTGGCCTGGGTATAAGGAGGGTAGGGAGATCACTGCGTGGGCCTACCTGACCCTCGAATTTGCCGGGGAGTTCTCCCGCGTCTACATGGAGGAGTCCGAAACGTAGAGACGACCTTCATCGGTCCAAAACGGCGGCGGTGCCTGCGGTATCCGCCGCCGTTTCTTTGTCCTGGCGGTTGCAGCGGTCAGCCTCGAGTCTGGGCCGGTCGAATCGTCTGGGCGTGATCGGCTAGAAAGTCGACGGCGCGGTGCTCCGCCCAGTGGTAGGGACGCCAGGGAAGCGCACCCGCTACAAAACCGACGTGGCCACCACGCGGAGTGATGTCGGCCTCGAGCCACTCAGAGGCCTCGACCAGTTCAACCGGCATGCACGAAGCCGGGATGAACGGATCATCCGCTGCGTTGATCAGAAGCGTGGGTCGGCGGATACGGCCGAGGAACGAGATCGAGCTTGACTGGCTCCAGTAATCCTCGGCCCCCTTGAAGCCGTGCAGCGGCGCGGTGGCAACGTCGTCGTACTGACCCCAGGTCTTGGCGCGACGGATCGCATCGGCGTCGAGCAGTCCGGGGTATTCTTCGGCCTTGCGGAGAGCCTTGGGCTTGAGCGTGCGAAGGAAGAATCGACTGTACAGTCGTCCGGCTCCTCGGGACATGCTCTCCGCCGCCGCGGCCAGGTCGAAGGGTGTCGAGATGGCCGCGGCGGCTCGGACCTCATCCGTCGCGTTCGCCCCTTCTTCACCCAGCCACTTCAACAGCACGTTTCCGCCGAGCGAGACGCCCACGGGGAGGATCGCGGCTCCGGGTTCGCGCTTGGCCAGCTCGCCGATCACCCAGTTAAGGTCGCTCGTTTCGCCGGAATGGTAGAGCCTTGCCGTGCGATTCGGCGTCCCGCTGCACGAGCGGAAATTCATGGCGACACCACGCCAGCCACGCTCTGCGGCCAGGGCCATAAGCCCTCTGACGTACTTACGTTCCGAGGAGCCCTCGAGGCCGTGGATCACGAGTAGCTGGGGCGACGCGATGGGCCCGTCCACGAAATCGAGGTCCAGAAAATCGCCATCTTGGGTGGTCCAGCGGGCGCGAGTGGTGCGGACCTCAGGTCTTGGCCGCAGGAGGCGGTTCCAGATCGTTTGCAGGTGGCGATTCCGAAGCCACCAGGCAGGTCGAAACGGCCGGATCTGGCTGGGGGAAGCGTCGGTCGAGCTCGCAATGTGCGTTCTTGGCTCTGTCATACGATTCCAGGGTCGGCTTCTTGCAACGGGAGGGGTATCGAGAGTTGCCTGGCCGCATTCCTATATTGCGGCGGGTGACAGGATAGCGCCAGATTGCTGGCACCGGAGGCCAATGAGAGCATGCGAACGCCGGCCTAGCCTCGCACGCTCGTGTACCGTTACCGCACAGATCGGGACAAGAGTAGGCACAAAAAATGGACGCCAAGGCAAAAGTCGAGTCTGACGCCCCCCCACTCGAGGGTGTTCTCGACGCCATCAGTGCGAGCGCCGACCCGGAGCGGGCACCGGCGCTCAAGTCATTTGCGCAGGAGATGTTGGGTCGCGCCACCGCCGATTTCTTTGCTGATCACGGCGACGGCGAAGTAGCGGAGATCATGACCTCGGTCTTCGACCTTCTCGAATCTACTTCCCACGGTGAGGTCGCCGTCCGGGTGAGGCAGCGGTCCGAGGTCGGGCGCTGGGGCAGGGCCGAGGTCATCATTGGTGACCGTCCCTTCACCGTGGATACGGTCCGCCAGTATCTGAACCACCGGGGATTTGAGATCCGACATCAACTGCACCCGGTCGTGTGCGTCGAGCGGGGTGAAGACGGTGCAATCACGGAAATCAGAGATTGGCGCGCCACACCGGATCGGACCTCGGTGATCTTTACCGAATTCGAGGGCCACCTCGACGACGACCTGATACGCGACTTGGAGGAAAACCTTCGCCTTTGCATGCACGATCTGCGGCTAGCGACGGGTGACTTTCGCGCCATGCTTGCCAAGACGGACGATACGATCGAAGTGGTCTGGGGGTACGGAGAGCGCGGCTTGCGGCCCGCGGAAGAGGTCGAGGAGATCATTGCGTTCCTCGAGTGGCTCAAGGAAGTCGGCTTTGTCTTTCTGGGCTATCGAGAGTACGACTTTTCGGCCGGAGACGATGGTCAAGAATCGGTGTCGGTTGTTCGTGGAACTGGGCTTGGAATTCTCCGGCGCGAAGAGACCTCTTCGGTTTGGAATCCAGTCCCGATGGAAGCGCTACCGATGGACCTGCGAGCGCGAGCGCTGTACGGTCCACTTCTGCTGGTCTCAAAGGCCAACTCGGAGTCCCGAGTGCATCGGCGTGCCCGGATGGACTATATCGGGCTCAAGAAGCTGAATGAGGCGGGCGAAGTGGTGGGGGAACGGCGTTTCATGGGCTTGTTCACCTGGCAGGCGTACGCGGAGAACGCGGGCAGCATTCCCATTCTCCGGCAGAAACTGCGTCTCGTTCTGGCCGGCGCCAATGTTCCTAAAGGGTCGCACGATTACAAGACCATCGTCGCTCTGTTCAACGACATGCCGCTCGAGGAACTCTTCCTCATAACCGTCGAGGATCTGAGAAAACAGATCACGGCCGTGATGGCCACAGAGGACACCGGCGATGTTCGGTTGGTGATGACGCCGGATGCCTTGGACCGATTCGTAAACGTTATGGTGATCCTCCCCAAGCGTAACTATTCCGACGAGGTAAGGGGACGTCTGCGGACGGAGATCGCCGAGGCTCTGGGTAGCAGCATTCTGAACGATCATTTGTCGATCGGTGCCGGGGACACGGCACGGTTGCACTTCTATGTCTCGGCCAGTCCCGAGCGAATCGAGCGTGCCGATGTGGGGGCGTTGAAGCAGCGTGTCAGTTCGATCGTGCGGACATGGAAGCAGCGACTGAGAAACGCGCTGGAGGAGCGGTACGACGCGGAGTACGTTCACCGGCTCGTCGACACCTATTTCGAGGCCTTTCCGCCGGAATATGTTGCGACGATCGATATCGAGACAGCGGTGGACGATATCGAGCTGCTGGAAGCGCTGCAACGCACGGGTCTCATGCAGGTTTCTCTCGAAGACCACACGGGCAGCGATCTCGATGCCAGCAACTTGCGGCTGTTCGTGAAGCGCGGCTCGATGATTTTGGCGGACGCCATGCCCGTGCTCGAGAACGTAGGGCTTCGGGTTATCGATGCAGACGCGATAGATGTGGGCGCGGCGACGATTCACAATTTCGTCGTACAAGGCCCCGATCTGACGCGACTCGACCCGGAAGAGGTCGGGCTGCGTCTCACGAACACGTTGCGGGCCGTGGCCATCGGGCGGACAGACAGCGACCCGTTCAACAGGTTGGTGATTACGGCTGGCTTGAGCTGGCCGCAGGTAGCCGTGCTTCGCGCTTACTCGGCCTACGCTTTCCAGGTGGGGGCCGTAACGAGTCGCCGAGCGGCGCCCGACGCGCTGACGAGCTATCCTGAAGTGGCGCGACTGTTGTTCGAGGTGTTTCGTGTGAAGTTCGACCCGGACTTCACTGACGAGCGCTTTCACGCGTTAAGTGCCGCCGACTCACGTTTCCGGGATTCCTTGCAGGCTGTCGACAGCATCGGTGACGACCTCACACTCCGGCGCATGCACAACCTGATCGAAGCCACCGTACGGACAAGCTATTTCAAGAATCTGAAGCGCGAGCTGCCGGTCCCACGCACGACGTTCAAGTTTGATTGCGCCGTCATCGAGCAGATGCCAGAGCCTAGACCCTCGCGTGAGATGTTCGTTCACGGGCCGCGCACCGCCGCCCTGCATTTGCGATTCGGGCGTGTGGCACGCGGCGGACTTCGCTGGAGCGAGAGACCGGACGACTTTCGTACCGAGGTGCTGGGGTTGGTCAAGACTCAGCAAGTGAAAAACACGGTCATCGTTCCGGCAGGCGCGAAAGGTGCGTTTTACGTTCGGAAACCTCCCGCGGACCGTACGGAGTTGGGATCGGCGGTAAAGGACTGCTACACTGATTTCATTGCCGGAATGCTCGACGTGATCGACAATATCGTTGAGGGCCAGGTCGTACATCCCCCGGACGTTCTCGTGTACGACGGCGACGACCCGTACCTGGTCGTCGCTGCCGACAAAGGAACGGCCACGTTCTCCGATACGGCGAACGACATCGCTATCGAATATGGCTTCTGGCTGGGCGACGCGTTCGCATCCGGCGGCTCGAACGGCTACGACCACAAAAAGGAGGCGATCACGGCGCGTGGTGCTTGGGAATGCGTCCGGCATCACTTCCGCGAGATGGGTAGGGACGTCAACTCGGAGCCGGTGACGGTTGTCGGGATCGGCGACATGAGCGGGGACGTATTCGGTAACGGTATGCTGTTGAGCCGAACGATTCGGTTGTTGGCCGCGTTCGATCATCGGCACATTTTCCTCGACCCCGACCCGGACCCGGCCACCTCCTACGAGGAACGCCTCAGGCTCTTCCGCCTCCCGACATCAAGTTGGGAAGACTACGATCGATCGCTGATCAGCGAGGGTGGCGGCGTGTATCCGCGGGGGGCGAAGGAGATCCACCTCTCCGGGCAGGTCAGAAGACTGTTCGACGTTTCCGAGGAAGTGGTCAACGGGCAGACATTGATCTGCGCTATTCTGAAGGGCCCGGCCGAATTGCTGTGGAACGGAGGGATCGGAACCTATGTGAAGGCTCCCGCGGAAACTAACGCGGATGTTGGCGATTCGAGTAACGACGCGGTTCGGATCGACTCGGATGAAATGCACGTGAGAGTCGTCGGGGAAGGCGGCAACCTGGGCCTGACGCAAAGGGCGAGAATCGACTGCGCGCTCGAACATGGCGGACATCTCAACACCGACGCTATCGACAACTCGGGCGGTGTGGACATGTCGGATCACGAAGTCAACCTCAAGATCCTGCTGCGTGCACCTGTCGAACGTGGAGAGCTGTCCGAGAGCCAACGGAACGATTTGTTGATCGAGGTCAAAGATGATGTGGCGGACGCGGTGTTGGCTAACAACCGATCCCAAGGCCGTGCACTCAGCCTGGAACAGATTCGGGCGAGCGAACGTCTCAGCGACTTCCGTGACGCGTCGTATTTCCTGGAGCACCGTGTTGGCCTGAAGCGGGCCCAGGAATCCTTGCCCGGCTGGGGCCGCCTCCAGGCGCGCCAGGAGATCGGAAAGGGCCTGACTCGACCCGAACTATCCGTGCTGCTGGCCTACAGCAAGCTGCAGTTAAAGAAAGAAGTAGTCGACTCGACGCTCCCCGACGATCCCGCCCTGCTGAGCCTGTTGCACGGGTACTTCCCCGGGCGCGTGGTCGATCGAGTCGCCGAGGGCGATCTTCGTGGACACCGTTTGCAGCGAGAGATCGTAGCCACTGTTCTCACCAACCGCTTGATCGACTTGATGGGGTGCACGTTCATCCCGCGTGTATCGCGCGATACGGGAGCAAGTCCGGCGGCAATCGCCCGGGGATGGCACGTGGCGGCCGAGATCATGGGTACCAGCGAGCTGCTGGAGGGGATCGAGCGGAATCGGCAGAATCTTCGGGCGGAACAGGAATACCGTTGGATTTTGGCGTTGGAGGCAGTACTGGATCGGACCGTGAGATGGGCGGTCGAGAACCTGCCGAAAGAAGCAGAGGTTGGCGGGGTAATCGAGCGATTCAAGGGCCCGATAGCCGAGCTCTGCAACATCCTCCCGTCCATCATCCATGGGTCGCAGCGAGCTGTGTTCGAAGAAACATTCGAGGAACTGAAGGGCGGTGGCGTCACCACTGAGGAAGCTGAGAAGATCGCGGCGCTACAGTTCCTCGAGGACTTGATGGCGGTAACCCGAATCGCCGGCGATAGCGATCGTCCGGTGGCGGACGTTGGGCGAGTCTACTTCTGCCTGGCTGACGAAATCGACTTCGCGTTGTTGCAGGAGCTGCTGAAGATGGCGCCGGGCGAAGATGAATGGGAACAGCGCGCGGCCCAGGGCCTGATGCAAGACCTGTCTCAGGCGCGTCGCAACTTGACGTTGGCTGTGCTTCGGCCCGGCAAGGAAAAAGAGCCGATCGACGACCAGATCGCCGACTGTCGAAAACTGCACGGCGCTCGCATGACGGCAATGCGAGAGGTCGTGGAGGAGTTGTTGGTCACCGAGAGCATCAATCTCGCAGCTCTGACGGTCGCGACGCGAGAGATAGTCCGCCAGTCGGTGCAGGTTCTCGAAGGCCAGTGATCGATTCCTATGAGGAGGACAAATGACCAAGGGTAAACCGGGGAATCATCAGGAGTGGGATATCACGACCCGCGCCATTCACTCGGCGGCCGGAGGTGGTGCCGCAGGGCCCGGCGGGGGCGCGGCCATCACGTCGCCGATCTGGCAGAGCTCGACGTTCGAATTTGCCAATCCTGAGGACGTGGCTGACGCGGCGACCGCGATCCAACCTGAGACCTTCTATACTCGCTACGGTAACCCCAACTTCACAGCCGCCCAGGAGGCGATCGCGGCGCTCGAAGGTGGCGAGGCGGCCCTCGTTACAGGGTCGGGTATGGGAGCGATTTCCCTCGTCATCTATGGCCTACTGAAGAGCGGGGATCATCTTCTGGCCCAGAAGACCCACTATGTGGGCACGATGAAGACGCTGAAGACCTGGCTGCCACGCTTTGGTATCGAAGTAACGATGGTCGATCAAACCGACCTTTCCGCGTTCGAGTCGGCGATTCGGGACAACACACGGTTGATATATGTGGAGACCCCAGCCAACCCGACGCTCACGATGACAGACCTGAAGGGTGTGGCCAGACTGGCCCGAAGTCGCGGCATCACCACATGCATAGACAACACGTTCGCAACGCCGATCAATCAACGCCCGCTGGAGCACGGCATCGATATCGTGGTGCACAGCGCGACAAAGTACCTGGGTGGACACAGCGACGTCACGGCGGGTGCGGTGGTCAGCGACCGCGAGCGAATCGATACGCTGTGGCAAGCACTCATCGTCTATGGGATGATTCTACATCCGTTTGAAGCCTGGCTGCTGGCCCGTGGAATCCAGACACTCCCATTCCGCGTGGCTCGCCAGAACGCCAATGCCATGGCGGTAGCAGAGTTTTTCGAGTCACACTCCAAGGTCGAGCGCGTCTACTATCCGGGCCTCGCATCTCACCCTCAGCATGACCTGGCGGTGCGGCAGATGAGCGGGTTTGGTGGCATGGTGGTGTTCGATCTGGCGGGTGGGTTCGACGCGGCGCGCGAATTCGCTGCACGCCTGCAGTTGGCGCGCAGGGCTGTGAGCCTCGGTGGCACAGAGACATTGGCGGTGCACGCGGCTTCGATGATTCACGCGCCGCTTACGCCCGAGCAGAGGGCGGAGGCAGGCATATCCGAGAAGCTGATTCGTGTTTCGGTAGGTCTCGAGGATCCCAGGGATATCATCGCCGATTTCGATCAGGCGCTGGGGTAACCAACGTTCAACAGACAACGTTCGACGTTCAAGTGCAGTATAGAGTCAAAATGGAGCAAAAGAGACTGCGAGTTCAGGATTAATTCTCAACTCGCAGTCTCAATTGCTCCATGACTCGTTTACTCACCTGCTCACTACCGCTGACCAGCCCGGACTGCGTCAGCCTCCTCTTCGGTCTCGGCCATCTGGCCGGTGGTTAGCTCCAAAACCAGCCGGTCCGCGTCGTACATCTCGTCTAACGCTTCGAGGATTCCCCGGACATCGACAGCTACGGCACGGTTGATCGCCGGGTCATAGATATAGTCTCCGGGTAGGCTTTCGATATTGCCGTCGAAGACCAGGCCAACGACCTC
>JBDHGH010000166.1:0-7728 GCA_039589995.1 Gemmatimonadota bacterium
CTATGGAGCGATGCTGATCTCACCCGGGCAAAGTGTAGTCGATGACTTGATCCGGCAGAACGGTCTAGCTTGCGACGTGCATTATCTAAACGGAATGCCTACCCAGCTACGAACTCGGCCGGGCAAGCTACCGGCGCGGCTGGCGGCGATCTCCGGAAACGCGGCCCGAGCGGTTCGCACCGGCTTGCGGTTGGGTTTGGATGCCCGCAGACTAGGGATCGATCTAATCCACTGCAACAACCTGATGCCAAACCTGTTGGGTGGCCTGGCGGCGGTCGCAGGTGCGCCAGCCGTGGTCTGGCATGTCAGAGACATCCACACCCGCGCTCCTCGTCTCGCAGTCCAGCGAAGATTGGCCAGGAACAATCGAATCAAGCGGATCGCCTGCGTATCCCGGGCTGCCGCGAAGCAATACGAAGCGGAAGCGGGTGAGAAGACCAGGGTCGTCTACAATGGCATAGATTGCAGCGATTGGGACGGCGATGTGATCCGACCTCGACTTCGATCCGAGCATCCGGAACTGGCGAAGCGCTTCATCGTCGGATGTCACGGTCGTCTTGCCGATTGGAAGGGCTACGAAGTCTCGATCCGAGCAGTAGCGCAGTTGAAGGGTTCGATTCCCGACATCGCGTTGGTGATAATCGGTGACGCTAACCCGGCAGTGCCGAGCGAGTTGGCGTATAAGGCGGAGATCGAGAAGCTGGTGAGCGACCTGGGCATGGAAGCGCACGTATTCATGCTGGGTTACCAGGCCGACGTTCGACCCCTGCTTACGGATATTGATCTCTACGTACTTGCGTCTACAGCTCCTGATCCGTTCCCCAGAGCCGTGCTGGAGGCGATGTGTCTCGGCCTGCCGATCATCGCCAGCGATGCCGGCGGTGTTCCCGAGGCGTTGCAGGCGGGCGCCGAGCCGGCGGGCGTCTTGGTGACGCCAGGCGATTCGAGCGCATTGGCCGCGCAGATTTCGAAACTCCACGACGACAAGAACTCACGCGACCGACTTGGCCGGGAAGCGGCCAAATCGGTCCGACTGAGCTTCACGCTATCGCGCTACTGCGGCGACATGTTATCTGTGTTTAGAGAAGCGATGGGCTGACCCGTGCTCTGTCCGCATCCTGTAACAACCCCGTGAAGGGCAACTGATGCTAAAACGCCTAAAGTACAACTATCGCCTCGTCAGGATGCGCCCTAAACGCTATCGGCACCTGCTGCAGGCAGTATACAGAACGCGTGCCCGAACCATCGTGGAGATCGGTGTGTTCGATGGAAAGCATGCGAGGGAGATGATAGAGACGGCGACGATATTCAGGCCGAGTCAGGAGGTCGAGTACTTCGGTTTCGATTTGTTCGAGTTGCTAAGCGAGACCGAGCTGGTTAGGGAACATTCAAAGCGCCCTCCGCCATGTGAGGTCGTGAGAAGCGGTCTGGAGAGTACCGGTGCGCAGATCAACCTCTACATGGGTTACACGCGAGACACGCTGCCAGAATTTGTCGATAACGTAGGAAGATCGAGGAGGATCGACTTCGTATTCATAGATGGAGGACACGCTGTCGATACGATAAGGGTCGATTGGGAGTGCGTCTTGGACCTAATGAGCGACGACACGGTCGTAATCTTCGATGACTACTATGACAATGGCGAACCGGAGGTCGAGGGCCTCGGCTGTCGCTCGATAATCGACGATCTCGATCGCGACGAGTTCAATGTCGAGATGCTGTCGCCCCGAGATTCCTTTCCGAAGGAATGGGGAACCCAGCACACGAGGATGGTACTCGTTAGCAAACGACGGACAAGCTAGTGGATCGAGATTCTCGCCGTACTCGTGGCGGGCCTCCCCCGTGAGAATTCCGCGGTTTCTTGCCAGTTCGTTGTCGAACCGAGTCGCGCTCCATTCGGTAGTCTCTTTCTTGGGTAACGGCATAGCGCGGCTCGGCGGCCTCGTTGTGGCGATCGCCGTTGCTGCCGTTTTCGGTGCCAATGAGTCTACCGACGCCTTCTACCTTGCACTCGCAGTTACCCTCTATGCGTTTGACATTGCGCGAATCGCCTTTGAAGGCGCTGTAATACCCAGCGTTGCGATGTACTTGACGCAAGGCCGCCACGTGGTCGATGCGTTCCTCGGTGCAGCCGCCAAGTATTGGATCATTGCCGCGGGCCTGATATGCGTCGCCGCGCTGGGTGTCGGCCTACCTCTCGCATCGGGTTCCCCAGGGACAGGGGCGCAAGCGATTCGCTACGGAGCGGCCCTGTCACTGGTGTTGATCCCCCTCGGCCTTTCTGGGCTCGGCAACGCCGTCCTGCTGGCCGAGAAGCGGTTCTTCGTTCCCGCCGTATCCAACGCCGCGCGACCGGCGTTCGCCGTCGTTGGCCTGCTCGTCCTTCCGGACAGCTGGGGACTCTGGAGTCTCATAGTCGGGTACGTGGTGGGTGGGGTGGTGCAGTTAGTGGTCGTAATCACCGTGCTGTACCATCGCGGTTATCGGTGGAGCCTGGAGGGTTCGCTCAAGGAGGCGCACGCACCGTTAAAGCTCGCGCTTCCCATAGTGATTGGGGGATTGCTGATCAATCTGAACCCCGTCGTCGATCGCTTTATCGTCGCCCTGGCTCTCCCGGCGAGCAACGTGACGATCTTCGAGAACGCGTTCAGGACGTACGGAGCGCTGACGTCTCTGCTGTATAGTTCGATTGGCGTCGTGTTGATCTCGCATTGGTCGAGCATGTACGCGCGGCGGCAGTACAGCCGCCTGGCACGGAGCCTACGAGGCGTAGGTGTTATATCCGTCGTCGCTCTTCTTCCGATTACGGCTGTACTGGTAATCGGGGCCGAGCCGATCATCGATCTGGTGTTGGGGCGAGGGGCATACGAGTCCGCCGATGTCGCCATCACTGCCTCGACGTTCGTGATGTTCGCGATCGGTCTTTGGCCGTTCTTCGCTGCGGGTATCGGGTCCAGGTTCCTCTACGCGACGGGAAAAACTTTCATCGCCGTAACCACGGCATCGATTGCGGTGGTCGCTAACCTGATCGCCGATATCGTCTTGCTGCAGTGGCTCGGCCTGCAGGGTATCGCTCTGGCGACCAGCGTGACTTACGCACTGGTCTCGCTGTACGTGCTCTACGTGCTGTGGACCAGTGTGGGAGGAATGGAGGGGCGGTCAGCTACGGTCGACGATGACAGTTCCTAGGGAGGCCAGGCGGCGGTTAATTTCCGCGGGCTTTCACTAGGATTTCACGAAAGCGATTCGATATCACGTCGGGGCTGTAGTTTCGCCCGACGAACTCGTAGCCATCGCTGGCAAGTCTTTCCCGCTCCTGCGAATCCGAAAACAGCTCGCAGATCGCCTCCACCATCTCGCCTGGATCATCTCGCAATATCATCGGGGACGGATCGGAGTGGGCACTCGTTACCCCGAGCGCGCCCAGCGGCGTGGTTATGATGGGGACCCCGTTTGCCATGGCCTCGAGCAGTTTCGTCTTCACGCCCGTGCCTATTCTGAGAGGCGCGACAAAGACGGCCGCCTTTTCTAGGTAGGGTTTCAGGTCCGGTACGTGCCCGGTCACGGTCACCGCCCCGCCGTCGAGTTTCTTTATTGAGGGGACCGGATCGCTTCCTGCCAGGCAGACGTTTGCGTTCGGGTACCTCTTCAGGATAGCTGGGAGAATCTGGTTGACGAGCTCCAGGGCAGCGTCGACGTTGTGCGACAAGTTCATCACGCCTGTGAGCAGTATCATTCGGCCGTCGCGCCGCGGGTCCGTCTGCGAAACTCGCGTCGCGGGAATTGGAACGGCCATTGGCACGGAATGGATATTTCCAGCACCGGTCGCCGCCGCTAACTGTTGAGCCTCGGCAGCCGAGACGAGTACTACCTCATCGAATTCCTTCGCCGCCCGTTTCTCCTGTTGTTCGATCAGTGACTTCTCGAGCCTCAACGCTGGGCGCACCGCAAGTTGGGCCATTGAGCGTATCGGTCCCGGTAGCGTCTTGCCGAATTGTCCCAAGGCCGTTTGGGTCTGGTCGCTGCTCAGCAATTCGGAATAGCGGGCGGACAGGAGGTCGTCCATGTCCAGGACCGTGGGGTACGGAAGCGGATAAACCAGTGGTGCGAGTCGCAGCATGTCGCCCACCACGACGTCGGGGCGGAACTGTGCGGCCCACGCGTTGAGTTCCTTGAGCGTGCTGCGGGAGTAATGTAGCGACGATTGGATGGACCATCGCCGTCGGATAACGCTGTTGACACCCACGCTTAGAAGCGAACCGAGCGAGTTGCTTCGCAGGAGTCGAAGCGTGCGGATGAACTCGGGCTTTGAATCGAGATAGCGGCGATCGTCGACGAAGCTGGCACAGAATATGTCGTCGCCGGCTTCAGCCAGACCCTTATGACGGAAGTACAGCAGAGATTTTCGGCCGGTGGCAGGAGGGAACGGCAGTCTGCTGGTCACGAAGAGAACACGCACGCGTTCGGTCCTGGTTAGTCGGCAAGCACCGGATTGCGGCAACCTGCTCAAACTACCCGTTGTGGTTTGGGGGACAAGGTTCGACTCCAACGGAGACAGCCACGCCGTGCATGGGCACGGCGTGGCTGCAAATCATCGCGGGTTGTGTTGCTGGCCCGAGGAATCCCGCTTGGACCTCTGGCGACCGGCCTAGAGAGAACCTCTCGCCATGATCACTGCTGGTACCGACTTGGCCAGGACTTTCAGGTCGCGCCAGAAAGACCTGTCCTCGATAGCGTTCAGTTCGACTGAGGTTCGATTCGGGTAGTGAATCCTGCTGCGCCCCTGAATCTGCCAAACGCCCGTCAACCCAGGCTTAACCGACAGGAACCGGGGGGCTTCCTCGCCGTACCATTCCAACTCCTCGCGCACGATGGGCCTGGGCCCAACCAGCGACATGGTACCGGCTAGCACGTTGAACAGCTGGGGCAACTCGTCGAAGCTGCTGCGACGCAGGAATCGTCCGAGTCGAGTAACCCTCGGATCTTCGTCGAGTGGCAGCTTGTAGTCGTTGTCGACATACCGCTGCTTCAGGCTTGGGTCGGAGAATAGATCTTCCTGAGCACCCGGTCGCATGGACCGGAATTTCAGACAGCGGAAGAATTCTCCGTGCCTACCCAGACGGAGATGACCGAAAAACACAGGTCCCTTGGACTCGATCTTTATCGCGATCGCGATGGCAGCCATCATCGGGCCGGCCAGAAGAAGAGCCAATATCGAGACCGATATGTCCAGAGCCCGCTTCGCGAACCTGTAGACGACAGCGTCGCGCCCCGGTACGGCTACCCGATCCTTCTCGGGCAGTTCGGCCAGAACGCTTGCCAGAATGTCTTCTATATGCTGCGCGAGATCGATGCGAGTCGCCGCCGATCTCCGCGTGAGTAGCCCAGACTCCATTACCCACTCCGTACGAGAGCGTCTTGTCAACTATAGGTTGTAATGCTGCGGACCATCTTGGCACCGTCGCTGGGGCGAATCAGGCGAGTGGAGGCAACCTGTAGCTACCTGCGGGGGAGCGGTACGCAAGCTCCGCGTGGACGAGATTGTAATCAGAATGCCCTAAAGTGTCAAGATTTAGGGCTTTTTCCAGTCTCGTGAATGTGGCGGAACTGTTACAGTCGGCGGTGTGGTAGCCCAAGAAGTGGGGTGGGCCACGAAATAGATGACCATCGGCGATCGTGGTGGCGGTTGGGGCCGGGCGCCGTATCGGGCTAGCTCAACACCAGGATGAGGCCGACGACGACTGCTGTGAGCGGCGCCCCAAGGCGAGCGTAGTCGCCGAATCGATAGCCGCCCGGACCATAGACCATGAGATTCGTTTGATAGGCGATCGGCGTCAGGAAGGACGCGGAAGCGGTGATCGCGACCGCGATGGCGAATGCTCGCTGATCGAGACCCAGTCCGGCGGCAGCCGAGATTGCGATCGGGAACATGAGAACCGCGGCGGCATTGTTGGTGATGAACGCCAGTAAAACGACGGTGGCCAGTATCACCCCGGCCAGGACTCCTTTGGGTCCCAAGAAACCGAGTACCCCAATCAACGCACCCGCCAGTTGGTCGGCGAGACCCGTAGTGGCCATGGCTGCGCCGAGCCCGAACGCTCCGGCGATAACAATAATGACGTCCAGGTCGACGGCTCTTCTCGCTTCGCCGAAAGTAAGAACACCGAAACCTACGAGAGCCAGAGCGCCGAGGAGCGAAAGGTGAAGTATCGGCATCAGGCCGAAGCTGGCTCCGCCAACGATGACAAGAGCGACCATCCCGACTAGCCAGGCGTTGCGTGATGTGCTGGGTGGAGCGCCGCCTAGGCGCGAAACCAGAAGGAAATCCGTTCGATCGCGCCAGCGGTCTCGGAAGTCGGGGCCGGCAAGCAGGAGGAGCGTATCGCCGACGCGAAGTCGGACGTCCCCGAGCTTGGCTTGCACACGGTGACCCGCGCGGTGGATCGCCACGACCGCCGCCTGATAACGACCGCGAAACTCGACGTCTCGCAAGGTCTTTCCGACCAGTGGAGAAGCGGCCCCAACCACTACCTCGTAGAACGAGTGCAGCTCGGTGGTCAGCGCTCCCACGTGCTGCTGCTCGGCGGACGCGAGTCCTCGCATGGCCTGCAAGTCGACGATGGTGTCGGCTCTCCCCACGAATGTCAGTCGGTCCCCACCCAAGAGGATTGTTGTAGGAGGCACCGGCGCTATTGCCTGGCCGTCGCGCTCGATCTCGACGAGGTAGACGCCTTGAAGGTGTCGGAGGCCTCCGGCCTCCACCGCTCTTCCGTCCAGCGGACCACTGGATTCTACTGTCATGCTGATGACGAACTCGCGAACCTCGTCCTCCGCCTCGCGGTGCGCCGAACGCCGATCCCTCAACAGGAAGGGCGCGAGCAAGATCATGACGACCATGCAAGCGATGGCGATGGGCAGCCCGAGTCTCGAGATCTCGAACATCGCTAGCGGTTCGCCACCCGCTTCCTCGAGCAGGCCTGAAATGACCAGGTTGGTGGAGGTCCCAATGACCGTGACCATCCCGCCGAGGATTGCGGCAAACGATAGCGGCATCAGGTAACGAGACGGCGACCGCCCGCTACGGTCGGCCCAATTGCTCACCTGCGGCACGAGCATCGCCACTATGGGCGTGTTATTGAGAAATGCAGACGCCGCTGCGGTAGGGAAGACGAGGCGACTCAGCGACCAGCGGTATCGTTTCCCTCCCCCGAGCGTGGCCGAAACAAGCGGCTGCAGCGCCCCGGTTTTTTCGACCGCCCGTGCCAGAACATACAGAGCTGCCACGGTGATGGGCGCCGGGTTGCTGAATCCCGAGAACGCCTGCAGGGGCGAGAGCACGCCTGCGATGAGCAGGACGATGACTGCGCTGAGGATGATCGCTGCCGGTGGAAGGACCTCACGGGCGAGGGCGATTACCGTGACGACCAAGACCCCAAGCGTGAACCACGCTTCCCAACTCATCTCGGTCCGCTTGGTCTTGCGATAATGGGTATGCTCCGGTTGCTACGCCTAGGTGTGATTCGTCTCGGCGCCGATGTAGCCTTCCTTCTCGAGGTAGAGGATAATCCGCTGAGCGGCCTCCGCCGGGGTGACGTCGGTGGTGTCGATGGAGACGTCCGCGTCATCCGGCACCTCGTACGGATCTGAAATGCCGGTAAACTCCTTGATGATTCCTGCGCGGGCCTTGGCGTACAGCCCCTTACGGTCTCGCCCTTCGCAAACCTCTAG
>JBDHGH010000167.1:0-7922 GCA_039589995.1 Gemmatimonadota bacterium
CGCGATATCGGGGAACTCCTCCTGCAGGTCACTATAGCGGCCGATTACGCCTCCGCCATATCCCATGACCCCCACGATGCCGCCGTGCTTCCAGTGGCCTATCTTCTCATGGTACGATCGCTCCAGAAGAGAAAGCAGGCTTGCGCTCATCTTGTTGGTTTTGGCCGCGTTCTTGATCTCCGTAACGAAACTGGGCCACGGCCCCTTCTCCAGCTCGTCCAGCATCGGGGTGCCGTTCTTGCCATTTCCTGCCATCATTGGCTCCTTTCGGATGGGCATAATGGCGCTTCCACTGCCCCTTTGGTCAGGTCGCTTCCAGGCGTTCCCTGACGTTGACTACAACCTTGTACAAAACCGTCAAAACAAAAAACCCGAGTGCATAAACACCGACGGTTATCGCTATCTCGGGAGCCGTCGGTGCATATTCAGTGATCTGTCCCAGCGGTGAAGGAATGAACCCCGCCACCACCAACGCGAGGCCCTTCTCGATCCAAATAGCGAGGATCACCGCGGCGCACAGCACCGCCAGGACATTCTCCTGTGCGCGAATCCTCGGTATCGCCATTAGCACCACCGTGAACAACGTGAGCGTCGCTCCGACCCACATCCACGGCACCAGAGCAGCGTGTCCTTCGAGCCCGACGAACAGATACTCGAACGCGTGCAGATGGTGCGGCATATCGCTGTAGAGCGCCGTGAACAGCTCCATGAGAACGAAGAACAGGTTGATCACCAGGGCGTAGGCGACGATCGTGGCAAGCTTCTGAATCGCTTCCCAACCCGCGTCGAAGCGGGTGAAGCGCCGCAGGATCAAAGCCAGCAGAATCAACAGGCTGGGACCCGATGCGAAGGCCGAGGCCAAGAAGCGAGGCGCCAAGATTGCCGTCATCCAGAACGTCCTGGCCTCTAAGCCCGAGTACAGGAAAGCCGTCACCGTGTGGATGCTCACCGCCCACGGGATCGACAGGTAGATCAGCGGTTTGACCCATCTCGGAGGTGGTGCTCCCTTGCGCTCAGCCTCGAAGGTCACCGCGCCGATGACCAGGTTGATCAGCAGGTAGCCCATCAGGACCATCATGTCCCAGAACATCAGAGAGTTGGGCGACGGGTGAAGGAGCACGTTCACAACCCGCGTCGGCTGACCCATGTCGACAACGATGAACACGGCGCACATGAGCACCGCCGACACGGCGAGGAACTCGCCAAGGATCACCATCCGGCCGAACGCTTTGTAGTTGTGCAGGTAGTAGGGCAAGACCACCATCACGGCCGATGCCGCGACCCCCACCAGGAAGGTGAATTGAGAGATGTAGAGCCCCCAAGTCACATCCTGGTTCATCCCGGTGATGTGCAGGCCTTCACTCAGCTGCCGGCCGTAGGCCGCCAGGCCGATGACGACCAGCGTCCCCCAGATCCCCAAAAGAATCCAGTATTTCTTTCCGCCACGGAATGCGTCCTGCAGCATTACGGTCTCCCTACTCCGACCCGTCTCGCGCTCGACGAACTACACGACATAGAAAACGTTGGGACCCGTCCCAAGACTGACTCTCCTACTGATGGTGTGCTTTTCACTCAAGATTCGGTTGACCTCCGAATCGGGTTCCGCCAGGTTCCCGAAGGTCAATGCGCCTTCACCGCCCGGCACAGCGTCCACAGCTTCTACGCAAGCCGGCTGCCTTCCGTCACGAAGCCTCTCCGCACAGAAGTTGCACTTCTCAACGACACCCTTGGTGCGCGTGGGGAAGTCCGACGGCATCTCTCCGTTGCCATCGGTCTGTATGAACTCGCGCGGGTCTCGCCAGTTGAAGCTCCGGGATCCATAGGGACAGGCAGCCATGCAATAGCGACAGCCGATGCACCGATGCTGATCCATCATCACGATCCCATCGCTCTCACGTTTCCACGTGGCTTTGGTGGGGCACACCCGCACACACGGTGGGTTCGTGCAATGGTTGCACAGCACCAGCACCGGCATCTCCCGCATCTCGACCGGGCTGTGCTCGTGAACCTGATCCGGAAACACGTGCTTGTACTTCTCCTCCCAGATCCAGGCGATCTTGTCGTCCGGGTCGGGGATGTCCGGTACGTTGTGCTCACTGTGGCAAGCCGCGGCGGAGACGGCACGCACCTCTTCGTTAAGGCACTTCTCCAGATCGACCACCATCGCCCACTGACTCGAGGACTGCACATCTTCTTCCGTGCCGTGCTGAGGCAGAGCGAAGGCGCCGCGAACCAGGGGAAGACCACAACCCAGACCCAAGACGGCGAAACCGGCTTCCTTTAGGAACGTGCGTCGATCCTCACTCATCGCCGCCTCCCCCGGGCTCGACGTGGCAGTCCCAGCAGCGCGGTGCGACGTTGGTGTAGTCGTGGCACCGCTGGCAGAAGGTCTCTCGGTTATCGTGGCAGCCCATGCAGGTTCCGGTGAGGCTCATCGTGTACGTTTCGCCCAATGTCGACGTGTATTCCGTCTCGCCCTCCCGGACCACAGCGTTCCGCCATTGGTTCAACAGCTCCATGTGCCGCGCCGTCATGAACTCGGTGTCTTCCACACACTGTGTCTCGTCTTCCGGCAGATCGAGCTCGGGGCGGCCCGCCTCGCCGGCCGCGCCGAGAGCTTGCCATGTGGGGAACGCCGCCAATACCAGAACGGCGACCAAAGCGATCAGGACCTTCGCTGTATCACTCATCGGCGGCCACCCCTACCACTTCGCCCGCTTCCTCAGCCTCCTCCATGCCGGGGATCGGTTCCAGTCTCAGGTTGTGCGTGCGTTTTGACTCGCCCTCGAACACCATCGCGTTGGCCACGAGCTCGCTGATCCCGGTTACTTGGACACCCGGTGCCCAATAGTCACAGACCGTGACGAGCGTCGCCCGATCGATAGCGCACATCGCCGCGAGTTGGTTGACGCCGTGCTTCTCTTGCACGTATCGCACGGCGCTGCCTCGGGGCAGTCCGCCACGCAATCGCATCTCCATGTTCTCGTCGGTTCCCAACCCAGCGCCGCCACCGCAGCAGAACGTCTGCTCGCGGATGGTGTTCTCTGGCATCTCGAAGAAGTTGTTGCACACGTTGCGAATCACGTACCGCGGCTCTTCGAGAATGCCCATACCCCGCGCGGGGTTACAGGAATCGTGGAACGTGACGCGTATATGGTCATTCTTCGACGGATCGAGTTTCAGTTTGCCGTGGCGAACCGCATCGGCGAGGAACTCCATGATGTGAACGACCTTGGTCGAACGCGCGTTCTCGAACACCGTACCGGTGAGCGGCGACTTCGGAACCTCGAGGAAATCGGCCGGGCCGGTCATCGTATCCATGTACTGATGAATCACGCGCCACATGTGACCGCATTCGCCACCCAAGATCCACTTGACTCCGAGACGTTTGGCCTCGGCGAAGATCTTGGAGTTCAGGCGCTTCATGGCCTCGTGGGATGTGAACAGCCCGAAGTTCCCACCGTCGGAAGCGTAGGTGCTCCACGTGTAGTCGATCCCCAGCTCGTGGAACAACAGCATGTAGGCCATACACGTGTAGATGCCGGGAGCCGCCACGAAATCACCGGACGGTGTGAAGAAGAGGATCTCGGCCCCCTTCTTGTTGATGGGGATGTCGATTCGGATGCCCGTAGCTTCCTCGATGTCATCCGCCATGAAGTCCAGCGTGTCCTTCAGACCGTGAGGCTGGATACCGAGGTGGTTGCCATATCGGTAGCAGTTCGCCACCGGCTCGATGACCCAGTTCACATAAAGGCCGAGGAGCCCCAGAAGCTCTCTGCCCATCATGGTAATCTCGGCCGTGTCGATACCGTACGGACAGAAGACCGAACAGCGCCGACATTCGGTGCACTGGTAGAAGTAGTAGAACCACTCCTTGATCACGTCGGGCGTCAGTTCGCGACCACCCGCCAGCTTGCCAAAGACCTTGCCCAGCGCCGTGAAGTCCTTTCGATAGATGGACCGCAGCAGCTCGGCACGCAGCACGGGCATGTTCTTGGGATCGCCGCTCCCGATGAAGAAGTGGCACTTGTCCGAGCAGGCGCCGCATCGGACACACGTGTCCATGAAGAGCTTGAAGCTGCGGTATTTGCTCAGGCGATCCGCCATTCCTTCCAAAACAGTCTTCTTCCACCCCTCCGGAAGGTGCCAATCCTCGTCGGTGACGGCCCACTCCCGCGGGTGGGGAAGGTCGAAGACTTTGAGGTTCTTGGCCTTGCCCGGATAGATGTACGTACCCAGCCTGAAGTCGACCGGCGTGTCCATCCACGATGTTTTGGGCGGCTTCCAATCCACCTTCAGCAGGTCTTCCCGCTGGTAATACTCCATTTCGTCCGGCTTCGGAGCCTTGCGCGTCATTGTTTCTCCACCGGGATCCCGGCCCCTATCATCTTCTCCCTAAGATCATCCTCGTATTCCTCGTACGTGTGGACCTTCACCGGATAATCCCAAGGGTTGATGTGTCTCACCGCTCGGTTGTTGTTCGCCATGTTGCGGGTCGGGCTCATGAAGACGCCCGCCATATGCACCAGCTTGCTGAATGGGAAGTAGGCCAGTAGCACACAGACCAGAAACAGGTGGCCGTAGAACAGAGGGCTGACCGAATCGGCCACCACCGGCGAGAAGCGCACCAGCCCCAGCGCCATCTCTTTCACGCTGGCGATGTCGGTCTTGGCCAGGTGCCGCAGCCACACCCCGCTGACTCCGATGGCAAGCATCAGGAACAATGGGAAGTAGTCATTGATGAGAGAGATGTACCGCACCTGGCTGATCCCCAGGCGCCGGTACAGCAGGTATGCCAAAGCAATCACGAATACGATCGACGTGATGTAGACGACAGGTAGGCCGATCTCCATGAACCCGTCGGTGTTTTCCACAAACGTCACGTAAAACGGGATCGGATTCGTGAACAAGCGCAGGTGACGGATCAAGACGATCAACAGCGACCAGTGCATCGCCATCGCCCCAATCCACAGCGCCAGATCGGTTGCATACACCAACCGACGACCTTCGACCATCTCTGTCTTGGTGTTCTTGAGCAGCGAGCGGAAGAAGAGAACCTCTAACGCCATTCTCCCGATCACCGTGAATGTGCTGTGCGGATTGTCCAGCTTCTGCTGCTTGATCCAGGAGAGGGACTTCTGCTGCCCGCTCGTCGTCGGAATGCGGAAAGGAACCGGAACGCTCGCCCAACCGAGCACTCGGTAAATGAGCCCGCCGACGAACAACAAGAGCGCGGCGTAGGGGAGTACGACGCCGAAGACCCAACCCATGCCCAGCGCTCCCCCAGCAAGCCCCACCACGAAGAGGCCGAGCACAGCCACCAAGCCGACCATCACGTTCATACGAGACCCTCTCGCTGCACGTTGCCCCCCTCAGTCTCCTCGCTTCGGCTCGAGTTGGACCAGCTCCAACTCGGGCTCTTCTTGGTTAACCTTGCCTATGACCCAAGAGACTTGACGCTTCACTTCGTTGATGCGAAGCTGGTAGACCTGCTCGCGGCACCTGATGTAAGAGTCAAACGCTGCAAGCGCGATCTCATCAATCGCCACGTCCAGTTCCGTGAGATCCCTCGAGAACTGTGGATCCGAGATCGCACCCCCCAACTCCGCCCGAACGACCTCCTTCAAGCGGAAGACGAACTCCACAGCCTGCGACGGCGCAAACTGCTGCACGGCTCTGATCTTCATGATCTCGTGCAGAGCCTCACGAACCTCCTCCACATCCGCTCCTTCGAGCAGGACGTCGAGGATTCGCCCAGTACCCACGCGCAGGCTGTGACCTACAGGATTAGCGAACGGATCTTTCTCGCGCGCGAAGACCGCGCCGGAATCTCCGGGATACGTCGCCAGTACGACTTCCAACCACCTGTGGGCGATAGCCTCCCGCTTCTCCAGCAACAGCTGCCGGAGCATTATCATCGGATCTCCTGTGCCGCCTGTATCAGACGCAGCCCGTCGGCTTCGGCAGGCCTGCTACCTTGCAGGCTCCCTTCGCCGGTCCGCTCGGAAACAGATCGTAGATCTCCTTGAGCTTGAAGCCGGTCGTCTTACAGAGTTTGCGGATCATCGGCGCCATGTTGTACTCGAGATAGTACTCACGCAGGTAGTTGACGACCTTCCAATGTTCGTCGGTCATGTCATCTACGCCTTCCGTCTTCGCCAAGTCTGCGGCCACGGCCAGATCCCACGCTTCCGGGTCCTGGATGAACCCGTCTTCGTCGATCTCGATCATCCTTCCACCGAATTCTTTCTGTTCCATCAGAATCCTCCGTTCGAAATCCGGTCTGTCCCTATCTCAACAGTTGCGTACTACACGAAGTCGACATCCACCCTCGGTGGATGGGTTAGTGTTTCATGCACGGTACACTTCTCGGCTACGCGCCGTACGGCGTCCATCCGATCATCCGGAAACCCGTCCGGTAGCTCGACATCGATAACGATGGCGCCCACGCGCTTGGGACTCTCCGCAAGCTCGAGCGTCAGGCTGACGCCGACGTCGCCATCCGTGTACCCCTGCCTGTCGCAGTAGCCTTGAACCATCATCGCTATGCAAGCCCCAAGGGAGCCGGCGAGCAGTTCAGCCGGTGAAAAGCCCTCACCCCGGCCCCCGTCTTCCAAAGACATATCGCTGGGAACGTCACGTCCACGTACGTGGATGTTGAACTCCAAATTGCCCTGCCTCGTGACGCTGATAAGGTCCATTCCCTCGTCCTCACGTTCCTTCCCGCTACTTCGAGGCGTCTCCGGTCGCGGCGCCGTGCAACTTGACCTCGACCTTATCCTCGAGGCCCGCGTAATACTCGCGCAGAATCGCAACGACCTCGGGCTTACTGAACTCCGAAGGAACGGTCTTGCCTTCCGACAGCATCTTGCGAAGCATCGTTCCCGAAAGGAGCAAGCGTGACCCGGACACGTAGTTGCCATCGTCGTCCAGGACGGCTTTGTCTTCATTCGGCGACGTCTTCATCGAAGCCATCTCGCCGAGCTTGTAGTCGTAGAAAGTCCAGTCCATCTTGAGCGGCTGCGTCTCCAACGCGCCGGTCGGAAGCTCGTCGAAGATCTCCTGGGCGTCGAACGGCCCGTAGTAGTCACCGACGCCGGCGTGATCTCTTCCCACGATCAGGTGGCTGCAGCCGTAGTTCTGGCGGAACAGCGCATGTAGAAGTGCCTCTCGGGGACCCGCGTAACGCATATCCAGTGGGTAACCACCCTGCACGACCCGCTCGGGCCTGAAGTAGTTCTGGACCAGCGCGTCAATGCATTTCACCCTCACATCCGCGGGGATGTCACCCGGTTTCAGTTCACCGAGTAGTTGGTGGACATAGACGCCGTCCGTGACCTCGATGGCTACCTTGGCCAGGTACGCGTGGGAGTTGTGCATCGGGTTGCGGAGCTGCAGCGCTGAGACCGAGCTCCAGCCGCGTTCGGCGAAGATCGCTCGAGACTCAGCTGGCCGCTGATAGATGCCCGGGAACTCATCGGGGAAGAAGCTCTCGCTCAAGACCTTGATAGGCCCAGCCAGGTTCACGTCCTTCTGAGCCAGCACCATTGCCACTCCGGGGTGCTCCGGGTCGGTGGTTCTGAAGACTTCCTTACATTCGAGCTCTTTGTCGATGGTGTACTTCTCGGTGACCGTCATCGTGGCCATCGCGGTGCCACGCTTCTCATCGAACAGCGTGATCTCTTCACCATCTGCGATCTGCGATGGCATCCGCGTCTTCCTTGGTCGCGGAGACGGTGACTGGGATCGGCCAGAACACACCGTCCGACATCTGCATGTCCTTGACCACGCCCTTCCAGTCCGCTTCGCCCATGAAGCCATCCAGGGGGGTGAATCCTCCGATTCCCATCATTATCGCGTCGCCCGTCTCCCGGGACGTGATGGGGACCTTGCGAAGCGTTTCGGCGCGCTTCTGCTCCTCG
>JBDHGH010000168.1:0-11961 GCA_039589995.1 Gemmatimonadota bacterium
CCTTCGCTGGGCGTATTCGGCAGCTTTCTCTGCAGAGCTTTGTTCCGGCCGCTCTTCCTTCTGCGACCGCGGATAAACAACGGCCCCAGCCGAAGGATGCGCCGTGGCTGTCGCGCTGGGCGCCGCGGTCTCGGGAGGCTCGGGTGGCGGTAGCACCTGGGGACGTCGCTCCAGGTTCAGGCCGAGTTGCTCCGCCAGCATTTCCTGCAGCGACATCGGAGCCCGCTCTAACTCGCCCTCACCCTCGCCGTGGTGCTCGTCTTCCCCATGCTCAGAAGTCGGGTGCGGTCCTTGTTGTTGCTGTTGCTGCTGCTTCTTCCGCGCCGACCTCATCATGCGCTCGAAGATGCTGGCACCGGCGATGATGATCAGGAACCAAATGAAATCGTCCACGAACTCTGACCTCTGGCTTCTACGACGACCCGTCGGTTTCGCCAGCCGGAAGCTCGCGACCGCCGTCCGCGATCGATTCGCGCATCTGCGTGTCGCTGACGATGTTCTGATAGCGGGCGTAGTCCATCACGCCCAAATGGCCGGCGCGAAATGCCTCGGCCATGGCCAACGGGACTTCCGCTTCAGCTTCCACGACTCGCGCCCGCATCTCCTCGACCAACGCTCGCTTCTCCTGCTCGGCCGCCACCGCCATGGCGCGCCGCTCCTCGGCCCGGGCCTGGGCGACTCGTTTGTCGGCCTCGGCCTGGTCGGCCTGAAGCTCGGCGCCGATGTTCTTTCCGACGTCGACGTCTGCGATATCGATGGAAAGGATCTCGAAAGCCGTTCCCGAGTCGAGCCCTTTCTCCAATACTGTCTTAGAGATAGAGTCCGGGTTCTCAAGTACTGCTTTATGTGAATCGGCCGAGCCGATAGTGGATACTATGCCCTCGCCGACCCGCGCCAGGATGGTCTCCTCCCCTGCTCCACCGACCAAGCGATGTATGTTCGCCCGCACTGTCACCCGAGCCAAAGCGATCAACTGGATGCCGTCCTTGGCCATGGCGGCGACCCTAGGTGTCTGGATCACCTTCGGGTTCACCGATACGTGAACCGCCTCGAGCACGTCGCGGCCGGCCAGGTCGATAGCTGCCGCCCGCTTGAAGTCGAGGTCGATGTTTGCCTTGTCGGCGCTAATCAGCGCGTTGACCACGTTGCTGACGTTTCCGCCTGCCAGGTAGTGCGCCTCGAGGTCGGTGATGTCAAGGTGGAGACCAGCCTTGGTCGCGGCAATCAGCGGCCAGATGATCGTCGCCGGACTCACTCGTCTCAGTCGCATTCCGATCAGCGTGGTCAAGTTTACGTAGGCACCCGAGGCCATCGCTGTCACCCACAGCCGCACGGGGACCATCCAGAGGATGAGCATGATCAAGGCGAAGCCGCCGATGATCAGCAATAGGGAGATTCCAAAGATCTGCTCTTCCATTTCCTTCACCTCATCGATGCTGCGGGACGGGATGCTGTCCCAGACTCTTTATTCGTCCACCTCGATTGACTCTTCTTTCGGGATCTCACGAACGACGTGGCGGTACCCCTCGGATTGGAGGATTTCGATATCGGTCCCTTCCTCGATCCAGGGTCCCTCGCTGACCACGTCGATCCTTTCATCGCCGAAGACTCCTACGCCTGCAGGGCGCAGGTCGGTGGCGGCCATGCCTCGGAAACCGATCAGATCGGCGCGTACATCACCGGAGATATAACCCGCCTCCTTGGTGGTCGCCTCTTTGAGGAAGATCCCCCCAAGTCGCCGACCCCAGCGGAGGTGTCGCAGGAACGCAAAAGCGAATGCCCCGGTCAGGAGCATCGCCGCCAACACCACCGCGAATGCTGTGTTCAGATCCATAAGCGTCGGGAAGCGCCCCAGCATCGCCGCGATCACCCCGGCACCGATAGCTACGATGCCGAGGGCGCCGGTGATGCCGAAGCCGGGTATCACAAACACCTCGAGACCAATCAAAACGAGACCGGCGGCGATGAGGATCAGCTCCTCCCAACCCGCCAACCCCACGATGAGATGCGCTCCAAAGAAGAGCGAGAGTCCTATCAGTCCGGCCAAACCGCCGAACCCGAAGCCCGGCGTCTTTACCTCGAAGAGTAGCCCGAGAAAGCCCAGCGACAGCAGCAACGGGGCGACAACCGGGTGCGTCAAGAACCTGACGATCAGCTCCGCCCAGTTCGGAGAGACGGTCCGCACCGCCGACCCGGCTTCGCCCAACGCCGCCACCAGTTCATCGAAGCTGGTGTACGTCCCTTGGGCGTAGCCGAGTCCGATGGCCTCATCGGCCGACAGGGTCAGCAGCTTGCCGGCCTCGACAACACCGGCAATCTCGATTTCCTCATCGACCATCGCTTCGGCGATGCGCGGATCCAGGCCGCGGGCCTCAGCCAACGCCCTGAATTCCGACCTCATCGCGCTGACCATCTTTTCGGACGCCTTCTGCCCTTCCCCGGTGACCGGAGTGGCCGCTCCGATCGTCGCGCCCGGCTGCACGTAGATGGCCTCGGCCGACAGTGCAATCATGGCACCGGCCGAGAGTGCTCGATCTACAAAGGCATAGACGGGAATCCGTGATCCCTGAACTGCATCGACGATCTGCCAGGCGGCGTCGATTCGGCCTCCGGGCGTATTGATGTGGAGGATGGCGAACGGCGCACGGGCTTCCGCCGCCTCGTCGAGGCTACGCTTAACGAAGGGGCCGAGACCCTTGTCGATCACCCCTTCGATGGGGATGCGAAACACATCGGACTGGGCGATTGACGTTTCGGGGAGGAGACCAAGCGCCAGCGCCGCCACGCAGACAGCCCGTAAGAAACGTCGCTGAGAATCCATGGTCGTATTCCATCGACAGGCGCGAATTCACTTGCCAACCGGCTCGGGATCGCGCGTTAAGCTTATGGTAAACAAAGAAAGCTAACACTCGCCCCAACCTCGCGCCAACTTGCAACAGGTGCGGGCGATGACTCCAAGCCTTCTACAATTGCAGTACACTGCGACGACGGCGGCTATTCGTTCATTGCACGGCTTACTACTATGCCATAACGTAGCTGCCCGCTCGACAGTCTTCCGACCGTAATCTTGTAGATAGGGGACGCAGGACGATGAAGGTACAAAGCATCGATGTCTTTCAGGTCGACCTACCGCTACACGAGGGCAGCTACAATTGGTCGGGCGGCAAGTCGGTCCAGGTATTTGACAGCACGATAGTCCGCGTCGAGACGGATGATGGCCTTCTCGGTCACGGCGAGGTCTGCCCGCTGGGCCCGTTCTACCTTCCCTCGTACGCCGCCGGCGCACGAACCGGTATCGCTGAACTGGCGCCGTATCTCATTGGAGAGGACCCGACTCAGCTGACACGGCTCAACCGTCTCATGGACGCCGCGCTCAAGGGACATCCCTACGTGAAGTCGGCCATCGACATGGCGTGTTGGGACATCCTTGGCAAGGTGACGGGCCAACCCGTCTGTCACCTGCTAGGCGGCCGTTACGGCGACGACTTCCCTCTCTATCGCGCCATCTCTCAGGAGGCACCCGAGGCGATGGCCGCTAAGGTTTCGGAATATCGCGGCGAGGGCTACCGCAAGTTTCAGCTGAAGGTCGGAGCCGACCCCGAGACCGACATACGCCGGATTCACGAAGCCGCGACAAAACTCGAGGAAGGCGACGTCCTCATCGCCGACGCCAACACCGGCTGGCTGATGAAAGACGCGGCGCGCGTCGTTCGGGCCGTGCGCGACGTCGACGTTTACATCGAACAGCCCTGCGCATCATACGAGGAGTGTCTCTCCATCCGTCGGCGAACGGATCACCCCTTCGTGTTGGACGAGTCCATCGATGGCCTGGAACCGCTCCTGCGCGGTCACGTGGATCTGGCGATGGATGCGGTCAATCTGAAGATCAGCAAGTTCGGTGGGTTGACCAAAACGCGACTGGCCCGCGACCTGTGTGTGGAGCTGGGTATCGCCATGACCATCGAAGACAGCTGGGGCGGCGACATCACCACGGCCGCCATCGCTCACCTGGCTCACAGCACGCCGCCCGAGTTCCTGTTCACCGCCACCGACTTCAACAGTTACGTCACGGTTAGCACTGCCGAGGGCGCTCCACAGCGCGTGGGCGGCAGGATGGCGGCAGCAACAAATCCGGGCCTCGGCATCGAGCCCAGGGCCGACGTGCTGGGCGAGCCGGTCTTCCGCCAAGCCTAACTAGGCCTCCGCTTGACAGTTAGCGCATCCCCCGGATACGTTGGTCGATCGAGCGTTCGACCTACCGACAGCTGAGGAGTGACCCGAGCCATGGCAACACGGGGGAGCATGGCCGAGAAGGCGCTATCCGTATCGTCGGAGCACGAGGAAAAGCTCGGCCGCCTGCTGACCGTGGCCGCCGAGATCTTCGCCGAGAAGGGCTATCACCACGCCTCGATCCGCGACCTGTCTCGACGAGCCGGAGTCAGTCTTTCCGGATTGTACTACTACTTCAGCAGCAAACAGGAGCTCCTGTTCATGATCCAGGACAGGAGTCTTCGGAACGTGCTGGCGGAGCTGGAAGTCAAGCTAAGGGGAATCGACAGTCCCGAGGAGAAGCTCCGCATTCTGGTTCGCAACCACGTGGGTTTCTTTGCCCAAAACATGGCGGCCATGCGGGTGCTGACCCACGAGTATGACTCGCTGGAGGGTGAGTACCGCACGAAGATTCGTAATCTGCGGTTACGGTACTCGAACTTGTGCACCGAGATACTCCGTGATGTCCGCCGCTTCAGCGGCGGTGGCGACATCGTCCCGCTCAATGTGGCGACGTTCGGTCTGTTCGGGATGATGAACTGGATCTACGCCTGGTACCGACCCGGCAGCAGTGTCTCCGTCGACCGGCTGGCCGACCACCTGTACAGGCTATTTATCAGCGGCTTCATCGGCCGCACCGGAAAGTCGGCCGGAAAACGAGCCGGCTAAAGCAGTCGCCCTCAACCATCGACAGTTGGAGGAATAGGAATGAGCAACCTCGTGGATTATAAGGTCCAGGACGGGATCGGCATTATCGAGCTGAACGATCCCCCGGCCAACACTTACACCTATGAGATGATGAGCGAGCTGGATGAGGCGATCCTGAAAGCCCGCTTCGACGAGAAGGTTCACGTCATGGTCATGCGCGGCGCCGGCGAGAAGTTCTTCTGTGCGGGCGCCGACATAAACATGCTCAAGCAGGCTGACCCCTACTTCAAGTACTATTTCTGCCTGCACGCGAACGAGACACTGAACCGGCTCGAGCAAACGCCGAAGCTGGTGATCGCCGCGCTCAACGGCCACACCGTGGGCGGAGGCCTCGAGATCGCGCTGGCAGCCGACATCCGCCTCGCGAAAAAGGGCGGCGGCAAGATCGGTCTCCCCGAAGTCACACTCGGCGTGCTGCCCGGTACCGGGGGAACCCAGCGCCTGGGCCGCGTCCTCGGCAAGTCGAAGGCGATCGAGCTGATGGCCACGGGTCAAACGTTTGACTTCGAAGTCGGAGAGCGGCTGGGATTGGTCAACCAGATCTTCGAAGCGGATAACTTCTGGAACGATGTGCTGGAGTATGCCAGCCAGTTCGTCCCACCCAACAAGGCATCGAAGGCCGTGGGCCGTATCAAGCGCGCGGTATGCAGCGGCGTAGAAGTCCCGTTCGGCGAAGGCCTGGCGATGGAGCGCGAGATGCAGCAGCAGCTGTTCGAGTCGTCTGACGCGAGAGAAGGCCTTGCGGCCTATTTGGAGAAGCGAAAGCCAGAATTCACGGGTAGCTAAGAAGAAACATGGAACCCGAACTTCAAACACAGCTTTTCATCGACGGCGAGTTCGTCGACGCCGCATCATCCTCGACGTTCGTAGTCGAAAACCCCGCCGAGGCCGCCGCGCTGGCAGATGTTGCGGAGGCGCGTGACGAGGACATCGATCGCGCGGTGAAAGCGGCGAAGCGCGCTTTCGAATCCGATGGGTGGCAGCAGATGCCGGCTCGCGATCGTGGGCTGCTGCTCTACAGGTTGGCCGACCGGGTAGAAGAGAGCATCGATGAGATCGCCAGGATCGAGACACAGCAGAACGGCAAGCCGTATTTCGAGTCGCGCCAGATCGATCTGCCCGAGCTCATCGCGGTTCTCCGCTACTATGCCGGCTGGGCGGACAAGATTCACGGCGCGACGCTGCCGGCTGCCGGTCCACTGTTCAACTACACGCGTCGTGAGCCCCTCGGCGTCGTCGGCGCCATCGTACCTTGGAACTTCCCGCTGTTGCTGGCCGTCTGGAAGATCGCCCCTGCCCTAGCCTGCGGTAACACGGTTGTCCTGAAGCCTGCGGAGGAAACGCCACTCACGGCTCTAAAGTTGGCGGAACTGGCTTCGAAGGCAGGCTTTCCGCCGGGTGTCCTCAACGTCGTGCCCGGTTTCGGACCCACGGCGGGAGCCGCGCTGGTTCGGCATCCCGATGTCGACAAGATCGCGTTCACGGGTTCCACCGAGGTCGGACAGCTGATCATGCGCGAGGCTTCATCAACGTTGAAGCCCGTGTCGCTAGAGCTGGGTGGGAAGTCCCCCAACATCGTTTTTGCCGATGCCGATCTAAAAGCTGCCTCCCGAGGGGTGAACACGGGGATCTTCTACGGGAAAGGTGAGGTTTGTGCGGCGGGATCCCGATTGCTGGTCGAGTCGAGCATTCACGACGAGTTCGTCGATCAGTTGGTCGAAAGAGCGAAGAAGATGACGCCCGGTGATCCGTTCGAGAAAGGCACGCGCCTGGGTGCCATTGTGTCTGAGAAGCAGCTCGAGCGTGTGCTGGGCTACGTGGAGAAAGGAAAGTCCGACGGCGCGCGCTTGCGGACCGGTGGAGAGCGAATCGATCGGCCCGGCTACTTCGTGGAAGCCGCTGTATTCGACAAGGTGGAGCCCGGAATGACCATCGCCGAAGAAGAGATCTTCGGCCCGGTTCTGGCCACGATGAGCTTCGAGGATGTAGACGAAGCCATCGCCCTCGGGAACCGGACCATCTACGGGCTGGCCGCCGGCGTGTGGACCCAGGACGTAAAGAAGGCCCACAAGGTCGCCCACGGATTGAAGGCCGGGACGGTCTGGGTGAACACCTACAACCGCTACGACCCGACGACGCCATTCGGCGGCTACAAGCAAAGCGGATTCGGTCGCGATCTGGGGATGTACGCCCTGGATGGATACACCCAGGTCAAGAGTGTCTGGATCGACCTCAGCTAAGACATGTCGAAGAGATCCGGACCTCGCGATGCCCTAATTATTGACGCCGTCCGCACTCCCGTCGGCCGGCACGGCGGCGCGCTCGCCAGTGTGCGGCCGGACGATCTGCTGGCCGTCGCCATTAAGGCTCTTGTTGATCGCACGAACGTCCTCACCGATCAGGTGGAGGACGTCATCATAGGGTGCACCAACCAGGCGGGTGAGGACAATCGCAACGTGGCGCGGATGTCGTCGCTGTTGGCCGGACTGCCGGTAGACGTCGCCGGACAGACGGTCAATCGCCTTTGTGGGTCCGGGCTTCAGGCCATCGTGAGCGCAGGACACGCAATTGCCGCCGGTGAGGGTGACGTGTTCGTAGCCGGCGGGGTCGAGAGTATGTCTCGGGCACCGTTCGTCATGCTGAAGCCCGAACAGGCTTACTCGCGCGGCCGACCTAAGCTGGAGGACAGCGTTCTCGGTTGGCGCTTTGTCAATCAACGGTACGGCATCACGCGGGAAGAACAGGATCGCATAGGTCTGGATAGCCAGCGACGCGCGGCCGCTGCGATCGACGCGGGTCGTTTCGCCGACGAAATCACGCCGGTGGAGGTGCATCAGAGAAAGGGCCTGGCTCTGGTCTTCGACACCGACGAGCATCCCCGTCCGGAGGTCAGCGAGGAAAGACTGGCCGCGCTGAAGCCCGCTTTCAAGGAAGACGGTACGGTGACCGCCGGTAATTCTTCGGGGCTCAATGACGGCGCGGCAGCACTTTTGATCGTGAGTCGAGAAAAGGCGGAAGAGCTCGGATTGTCGCCGATGGCGCGCATCGTCGGCTCTGCCGTGGCCGGAGTCGATCCGGACTGTATGGGAATCGGTCCGATCCCGGCCACCCGCAAGGTTCTTGAAAGGACGGGACTGAGCATCGATGAAATCGACCTGGTCGAGTTGAATGAGGCGTTCGCCGCTCAGGCGGCCGCCTGCATCAGCGAGCTGGGGCTCGACTGGGAGAAGACGAATGTGAATGGCGGGGCCATAGCGCTTGGGCATCCATTGGGGTGTACGGGGGCTCGTCTTATGACTTCGTTAGTGCATGAACTGCGGAGGCGCGGCGGGCGTTATGGTCTGTGTACGATGTGCATCGGGGTGGGTCAGGGGATATCCACCATCGTGGAGCGGACGGAATGAGTGGTTATCCTACTCGCGATCGTTATCGCGCTCGCGATCCTCTCTGTTTGGAGTACGATTACGAGTACGATTACGAGTACGAGTAGGAATAAGAGGCGGAGTATCGGATGGCTTCAAGTATAGGGAAAGAGATATTTCGGAGGAGGATCCCTCAAGTTGTGGGGATCTATCTTGCGGCGGGATGGGCGGTGCTCGAGTTCACGGACTGGCTGGTCAACCGCTACGTTCTGTCACCGCACCTCATCGACTTCGCGCTCCTCGCCTGGGGTCTAATGCTACCCACCGTATTGATGCTGGCCTGGTTCCACGGCGCGCCGGGCCCGGACGGTTGGACGAAGATCGAGCGGCTTGCGATACCGACCAACCTCGTGGTGGCTGCTGCTATCCTCCTCGTGGCGTTCACCGGGAAGGACCTCGGGTCGGCGACCACATCGGTGACGGTCGCGGACGAAACTGGTCAGGTGGTTGAGCGAGTCATCCCCAAGAGCGATTTCAGAAAAAGCCAGGCACTTTACTATTTCGACAATGTGTCGGGCGATACCGCCCTTGACTGGCTCCAGTACGCCATTCCCCGGGCACTCCAAGTGGACTTACTCCAAGACGTCTTTCTCGACGTCAGATTCGGCCCCGTCCTGACCGCGAAGCTGAGAGAGGAAGGGTATGGCGAAGGACTTGGGCTGCCACTGGGCCTCCGTCGAGACGTGGCCGATTACTACCACCTCGGTTACTTCGTCTCGGGAACGGTTGCGAGAGACGCAGACCAGATCGTGGTGACCACGTCGCTCTACGAGACGAGGCGCGGGAAACTTATCCAGGAGCGCAGTTTCACCGGTGATGACGTCCTCGAGCTTGTGGACTTGATATCTCTGCAGTTGAAACGGGATCTCGAGATCCCCGAACAACACATAGAAGACTCGAAAGACCTCCCGGTCTCCGAGATGCTCACGACCTCGATCGCCGCACTCCGGAGCTTCACCGAAGGGTCGATCGCCGCGTATGTGGATGACGATTGGGGAACGGCGGCCCAGCACTGGACCGAGGCAACAGAGGAAGACCCGACTTTCGCCTACGGGCACCTGGCGAGATTCGAGGCTCTTTTCCTCCTTAACCAGACAGAGCAAGCTCGGGAGTCGTTGGAAACGGCGATGGGCCTTCTATATAAAATGCCCGAACGCCAGCAATTCGCTGTGAAATCCGCGTACTTCTTCCTCTTCGAACAGGATCTGGCGAAAGCAAAGGCCGCGGCTGGAATGCAGGCGGAACTGTTCCCCAACGATCTCGATGCCCATACCCAGCTCGCCAATTTCCATCTTCAGGAAAACGAGACTGATAAGGCGGTTCGGGAGTTCGCCCGTATACTCGAACTCGACCCGGGCAGGATAGACATCCTGCGGACCATTGGAAGTATCTACGAGCAAGACGGCGACTTCGAGGCAGCCCTCGATTACTACCAGCGCTACGCGGAAGAAGCGCCTAACGACCCTCGCTCGTTCACATCGCTGGGCGGACTCCATCGGACACTGGGCGATCATGAGGCTGCCAAGCGTGAGTACGAGCGAGCGTCGATCACGGATCCCGACAACGTTTCGGTGCAGACCGCTCTCGGCGATCTCGAGGCCGATGTCGGCAACTTCGATGCGGCGCTCGCATATTACGAGGACGCGCTCGAAGCGGCCGTGACATCCGATCAGAAGGCCGCCGTCTACAACTCACTCAGGTTCTACTACGAATGGCGAGGCCAGCCACGCCGGTCGATCGAGTATATGCACATGCGCTGGGCCGAATTCGAAAAATCCCAGCCCGAGTTCTACGTGCTGCAACAGAAGATTGGAGATATCGACTCTTATGCCACGGCAGGCCAGGCTGACGTCGCCCTTGATTCGCTCGGCGCACTTGCCACTCGGCTTGTGCCGCCGTTCGACGTGCTGCTTCCCATGGGCTATGTGGGCGTCTACCTGGAGCTGGAGGACGCGGATTCCATAGAGGCGGTGCTTCCCGGAGTCGAGAAGTTGATCGACACGTTCGGCCTTGAGAACCTCAGGGTCCTCCAGAGATTCGCCGAAGGCCGAGTGCTCGAGTTGAGAGGCGACTGTGAGCAGGCCCTCTTCAGCTATCGGAGAGGTTTGGAGCTGGCGCCTACCCAGCTTGGCCTCACGGTGGATATCGGGAGATGCTTGCGCGAGTTGCAGCGTTACGCTGAAGCGCTCGAAGCGCTTCAGCGCGGCTTGATAGTGCGTCCCGCCAGTCCGACAGTCCGCTACGAGACCGCCCGCGTTTATGCAGAAATGGGCGACACGGAGCAGGCGTTGGAGAACCTGCGGGTGGCTCTGACGACGTGGGAGAATGCCGAATCCGACTTCAAGCCGGCGCGCGAAGCTCGGGAATTGTGGGAGCAACTAAACTCGGGTTCCTGAGCTCGACAAGAAGTAGGGCCGACCATTACGGCCGGCCCTGACTGTCTCTCAGGTAGTCGGTTCGAGTACTACATCCGCTCGATGATCGCCTCACCGAAGCCTGAACACGACAGCTCGTTCACATCTTCGCGACCCTCGCGAACCATCAAGCGCGCCAGGTCGTAGGTCACCTGTCCACCCTTGATCGATTTCTCCATGCCGCTGATGATCAGATCGGCGGCCTCGCTCCAGCCCATGTGATTGAGCATCATCACCGCCGAAAGAATCAACGAGCCGGGGTTCACCTTGTCCATGCCGGTGTACTTGGGCGCCGTCCCGTGTGTCGCCTCGAACAGCGCGACTTCATCCGACATGTTCGCGCCAGGCCCGAGCCCCAAGCCACCCACCAAAGCGATGGCCGCGTCGGACAGGTAGTCGCCGTTCAGGTTCGGCAACGCGAACACGGCGTACTCGTCCGGTCGGGTCTGGATCTGCTGGAAGATCGAGTCGGCGATACGGTCTTTCACGAGGATATGGCCGTTGGGCATCTTGCCGTCGAACTCGTCCCAAAGTCGTTTCTCCGAGATCGTGGCGCTGCCGAACTCTTTCTCGGCCAGCTCGTAGCCCCACTTGGCGAACGAGCCCTCGGTGAACTTCATGATGTTGCCTTTGTGCACGAGCGTCACCGATGGGAGGTTCCGAGCCTCGGCCCACTGTAGCGCCTTTCGCACGATCCGCTCTGTGCCGAACACCGAGATGGGCTTCACACCGATGCCGGAATCCCCGCGGATCTCTCGGCCCGTCTTGTTCTTGATGAGTTCGATGATGTCCTTCGCCATGTCGCTGCCGGCCTCGTAGTCGTATCCGGCGTACACATCCTCGGTGTTTTCACGGAAAATGACGAAGTTCACTTTGTCGGCATACTTGTTCGGCGCCGGCACGCCCTCGAAGTAACGAATCGGACGTACGCAGGCGAACAGGTCGAGGTGCTGGCGGAAGCGGACGTTGATCGAGCGGAACCGGTCGCAGACGCCGTCGTCCTTGCCGCAGGCGTCGCAGGTGCCGGCGTGGTACTGCTGATGCGCGCAGTGCAGGCAGACGTGTGTCTCCTCGCCGATAGGCGTCGTGAACGGTCCCTTGATGGCGATCCGCAGGAAGCGGATGGCTTCGACGGTCTCTTCGGGAAA
>JBDHGH010000169.1:0-7667 GCA_039589995.1 Gemmatimonadota bacterium
CCAGCCCGGCTCCCCGGCGTTCAAGCCGCTCAACCTGCTCTGGTCGCCCAGCGGAGACACCCTGTACGTAGCACTCCACGCCGCGGGCGAGCTTCGGGCCTTCGATGCCGCTGGGAACGTTCTGGGCAGCGTCCCGGTAGGCGCGGGTCCCGCGCAAATCGCTCTCACCCGCGACGGTCGCACGCTGGTGACCGCGAACCGCGTCGATGGCTCAGCCTCGATCGTCGACCTGCCAGCTTTCGTGGAGCGGGTACGCGTACTGCTTCTGCGCCCCCACCCCCACGGGATCGTCCTGGATGATGCCGATTCCACGGCCTACGTCAGCTATGAGGGGGACACCAGCGGGATGGGCGGAGTCGTAGCGCTCAGTATCCTCGATGCCGGGATCGTGTGGACTGCGGAGGCCGGTGGCTACACTCTCGGGATCGCCTACGTGCCTGCGGACGACGACTAGTCGGTACTTACGGCAAACTCCTCTTCCAGCAACTTCGCGATCTTCCGCGACAGCTTCACATCGCTGGAATACAGCGGCGCCGACCCGCGTTTCTCTACGCTCACCCTAACGAGTGTGTTTCTTCCCTGGGGCATGACTTCAACTTTGACGACGGTCTGCACCCCAGTGCCGGTGCCGCCACTGCCGCCGCGTTGGGTGCACGACGTGCCATCTGGGTTACACGACACGGTGGAGTAGCCGGGTGTCCCGGGACTAGCGCTGTTTCTTGCCCGAACCGCGGTGACTGAGGCCTGTCTGAGAGTCTCTACCACGAAGCCGTTGGATTCCAGGACGCTCGTGGCAACTCCAATCACCTCCGTGTAACGTGCCGGGGCTGTGAATTCAGTGATCGTGTCTTCGGGCGTGACCTTGGTCAAGAAGACACACGACACACTGGTGAGCGAGGCGAGGGCGCCGAGGATACACAGTCTGGGGCAAAGAGCTGTGAGCGCTGACATCCCTTCACCTCCTGCCACAGGGTTGTCTGCACTATCCCAATGTTGCAGGCCGATACCGTAAGGCGCAATGATTTCCTCTCTAGACCGACCCCTTCTCCCACTTCTTCAGGCAGTCCTCCGACTCGACCCCCAGCCCATCGGCGTGCCCCGCGCCCGCGACTCTATGTAATAGAAGGCGCCCAAGATGCCTCACCCAGCCCACCGAATTAACAGCCTACAATCCTCCACACTTGCCCACCCACGACATTTCTCCAACTTTGAATACTCATCGGAGCGGGAAGCGGCGGCTGTGGCGGTGGCGATGCTCCACAAACACCCGAGCCAGCAACCGTGCACAGCGTTCGCTTAAGACACCTGGCCTTAGTCGGTTCGCTTCTTATGGCCACCCTGGCCTCCGACTGCCGCTGGCACCTCAGCGTCAACAATCCCGTCACCGGCCGCTCGACCCTAATCATCACCACCGTAACCACCGGTTCCAGTATCGATACCGACGGCTACTCCATCGCCGTCCTCCAGGGCGACCAGGAAGCCGCAATCCCACGACACTTCCAAGCCAACGACACCCAGTCCCTGCAACTCGATCCCGACGCCGTCTACATCGTCACCCTCGGCGGCCTGGCGGTGAACTGCGGCGTCGTGGGCACCAACCCCCGCAACATCCAACTCACCCAAGACGCGACGGTAGAGACCCAATTCCAGGTGGCCTGTCTGCGCTCGGGGCTCTAATACCCGTCCGCCGCCGACCTCACGCGCCAGGATCCATCCCGCTTCGCCTCGATCACCAACGTTCCGTCCCGATCGGTCCGCCGCACCGGTATTCCCCGGGCCTCCAGCCGCCGAAGCACTCTCGGCGAAGGATGCCCGTAGCGATTCCCTCGCCCGACAGAAATGACCGCCAGTTCGGGTTGAACCGCCGCCAGGAAAAGCGACGTGGTCGAACTGTTGGAGCCGTGATGCGCGATCTTCAAAACTTCCGCCTGCAAAGCCTCGCCGTACTCGAGACTCAATCGATCCTCCACCTCTCCTGACACATCGCCGGTAAACAACATCGTGAACTCACCGTAGGTGAGCAGGAACACCAGGCTGAAATCGTTCGGCCCCGCCGCATCACTCTGTAACAGAACACTGTCGGGGTGCAGGAACGCGAGCTCGACACCATCGACGGCGATACGCGAGCCTTCCGTCGCCTTGTGCCACGCAGCCGACTGCTCCTTCAGCCATCTTAACACTGCGATCTGGCCCGACTGCCCTGTCACCTTTCCCGAACCGATGACTCGCTTCGCGCCGACACCCTCGAGCACGGCAGGCGCTCCACCTACGTGATCCAGGTCGGGATGACTGGCCAGCCACGCTTCGAGCTCTCGCGCCCCCTGCTCTCGTAAGAAGGGCAGAACGCGGCTCGCACCGGCGTCGTAATCGCGGATCTTCGGGCCGGCATCGACGAGTAGCCAATGCCGTCCGGGCGTGGCGATGGCGATAGCGTCTCCTTGCCCCACATCCAGCACGTAGACCACCACCTGCTCGGACGTGACTCGAGCTCTGATCGACGGACCGATGATGAAGAACGCGACGACGGGGCCGAGGACCAGAAACAGGCGGCGCCGCTCCCATGCTCCGAAGAAGGCCTGGGCCAGAAGTACCAGAATGAACGCGTAGGCAAACACAGGTAAGAGACCCGGGCTGGCTATGTCGAAGGACGCCCACCCGAAGCCACTCAAGGCTCCTGCCAACGCGTCGATCGAACGGAGCAGCACTACGGCCGCACTGACCGGCCATGCCGCCATCGCGGGCCAGGGTGAGAGGATTGCGGACAGAAACAGCGCCGGCATAGCCAGACCCAGGAGCGGAATGGCCGCGAGGTTACCCAGGATTGCCGCCGGTGCGACGCGTCCGAAGTGCGACGCCGTGATTGGGGCCGTGAGCAGCACTGCAGCCACACTGGTGAGCAAGCTGAGCGCGATCCCACGCAGCAATGGTGGCAGCGACCGTATTCTGGGGAACCTTCGAGCGCTCGAGTGCGCGTAGCCGACAGCCGCGGCCCCGGCGAACGACAGTTGGAAGCCCGGCTCCACCACACTCCACGGTCGCACCACAAGCAATGCGATCGCGGCGAGGCCCAGGACATCGAACGCCGACGAAGCGCGTCCGGCCAGCCGCGTAAGAGCCCACAAGAGTACCATGAGCGCTGCTCGCACAGCCGAGGCCGGGGCGCCGATCAGCAGCACATAGGAAATCGTGGCCATGACGGCCGCGATCTGCGCGCTTCTCGTCGGCAGGCGCGCGGTACGGGCGAGGGCAAAGAGCGCAGCCGCGAGCATCCCCACGTGGAGCCCGGAGATCGCCAGCAGGTGAGCCAGCCCGGCCCGGGCGATTTTCTGTGACACCTCCCGGCTCAACGTCTCGCGCTGACCCAGGACCAGCGCCTGGGCCATGGGCGCCCAGCGGCGCGGATAGGCGTCCCACAGTCTTCGTGCCAGCGCCCCGCGAACCGCGAGAAACGGATGCCGAGTCGGACGGAGAGCTTCCACGGCCGAGGTCCGCTGGGCGACGATCCATCCGCGCTGATCGGGTGGGCGTGGGCCTCGCCCGGGCGTCCCAGCCGGCCGCCAGGATCCCTCGACTTCGTACAGAACACCCGGATGTAGCGGCCCCTCGCCCCAGGCACGAAGGGGTCCCGTCCACACGCACTCCTGCTCCCCGGGCCGGCCTTCGGGCTGCAGTCGCACGCTTCCCTGTTCACCTTCAGGCAGGAAACCGAGGGAAACACCGACGACGGCGACCCGTTCTCCCGACGTCCAGATATCACGACAGTCGCGCTCGGCAATCAGGTTAGCTGTTATGCCGATGATGATCCCGGCCGCCGCGATGCAGAGGAAGACGGAAGCCACCAGCATCCCGCGCACGTCGCGGATCATCGCCAGCAACCCACAGCCGACCGCGATCAACGCAAGCGGGGCGAGCAGCTGCCTCGAGCCCGATAGTCCCAGCACCAAGCCGGCGACCAGCACCAATGCAGCCAGGGCCAGCGGTCGCGGCCGCGGCGGCCGATGACTTGCCTGGACCACCATGCAGGCAACGATGCGATGCCAGCGTCATGCGATCGTCAACGAAAGCGAGGTCCGCGGCGTCGAGTTCTTGCGTCAAAGGGGGAGACGGGCGAGACTACCGCTGTGAATCGCACGAGAATATTCAGACATCTGCCCGTCGCCCTACTGGCGGCGCTGACGCTCGCCGGCTGCGACGACTCGACGGCACCAGCGGACCACATCGTCGAGGGCGTCAATCTCACCCAGCTGTTCGCGCCACCTTCCAGCACCGAGACTGCCGCCGTACTCGCCGATTGGGCTACCCGGGACGTGTCCGCCGACGACGTTCAGGTCGAGGTTACGGACACGGTAACCATCGGGACGACGGACTTCACGATCCTCATCGTTTCGCACACGGTAGGCGGCGTGAAACACTACGGGGCGGTCATGGAGCCTCTGGGAGCTGCTGCGGCAAGCCTGCCGCTTCTCATGTATTCGCACGGTGGCGACGGCGGGATCGATATCGACGAGCTGATACCCTTGATCCCGATTATCCTGGGGGATCTGGCCGACGACTTCGTGCTGGTTGCGCCGTCATTCAGGGACGAGCCGCTGACCTACGACGGTACGGTCTATCAATCGGAAGGTCCGCCCAGCCCCTGGGATCGCGATGTGGACGATGCGCTGGCGCTCATCAACGTTGTACTCGAAGGGGTTGGGCCGGCAGCGGATGCGCAGCGTATCGGAGTGGTGGGCTTCAGTCGCGGCGCCTGCGTCGGGATGCTGATGGCGGAGCGCGACCCGGGCATCGACCTGGTCGTCGAGTTCTTCGGGCCGACGGACTTTTTTGGGCCGTTCGTTCAGGAAATAACGGAGGAGGCGCTTCGTGGAACGCTCCGCGACCTTCCAGGCCTCGAGTTCCTCAACGACGAGTACATCCAGCCGCTGAAGCGCGGCGAGCTGACCATCTCGGAAGTCCGTGCCCAGATGGTCCGCCGCTCACCGGTCTACTACGCCGGGCGGTTGTCACAGCTGCAGGTTCACCACGGGACCGCGGACGAGACAGTGCTGGTGGGCGAGGCCGAGCGCCTGATCGAAGTGCTGGTAGGGCTGGGGCGCGGCGAGCCCGAATTCGAGTCCTATATATATGAGGGCGGCGGACACCATCCGCTCACACTGAACGGCAGTATTCCTCGAACCCAGGCGTTCGTATCCCGGCTTCTGGCCGTCACTCTGGCCGTCCGCTAGTTATTGTCGTGTAATAGCGACGGGGCCCTCGACCGGGTCGCCTGCTATCCCCGCCGGACCGAGAACCCCGTCAACGCTCGAGATACTTGAAACGCGGCAGCAGCCAGAATTCGGCTACATGTCGGTCTGCTCGAGCGTCGTGACTTCACCCAGGCGATTCGCCTGGATCTCCTTCTTCGTTTCCGCCGGCAGGTATGGCGATTTCAGCAAGCGCTGCAGTCTGTCGATATGCGCGTCCATGTCGAGCTTGTCACCGGCCTGCCCGTTGATCCAGGCGGCGTCGGCCAACGCCCAAACCTCGGTGACCAGGTCACCATAGAGCGATGCTTCGATAGCCAGGGCATCGAAGCGTCCGGCCGCCGTCATCGGCTTGCCCTCGTAGTAGTAAGAGGCGGCCATGCGATAGAGCGGCGCAGCCGGAAAGTCTCCATCGGCTCGAATCAGCTCGACGGCGGACTCGTATCGGGCGCGGGCTCCGACGTAGTTCATGTCCCCGAACAGCTCGTCGCCCTGCTCCATCAGGGCCTGAGCCTCGGGGTTTTTCACTTTGCCCCACTTCTTGTACTGATCCTGTGCCGATGAATCAGTCGCTGAAACAGCCAAAGCTACAGCTAGGGCGAGGGACAGCTGTGCGATAGGCCGCATGATTTTCCTCCTTCTCCCGTTCGAGACGATGTGGTGAGTTGGGGACTGTGAAAGGAAGCTCGACCTCTGGTAAAGAGGCGTTCTACGCTCTTGGCTGGTTGCTGATGCAGGCCAGTCTATTAGTGGCGTATTTCGGGGCACTACCATGGCCAAGGTCCTCAGACCGGCGGGACCTACCTCACTACCCGAGCCTCAGCCCATCTACCGTGTCCGCCCATCATGTGACGAAACCCGAGATCGCGCAACGATTTCTACTCGGCCGCTAACGATTATTTGGTACTTGGCGTCGAGAGTTCCCCCGCGGTAGGTTCACGCATGTTCGACGATCGAGTCGCTGATATCCTCGCCAGCCCACCGGCCTACGCCAGCGCCGGAAACGTGATTGGCCATTCACGCGAAAGACGGCCGATAAAGGCCTTTCGATTCGGCCGCGGAGATACCCGAATCAGCTTGCTTGCGGGGTGCCATGCCGACGAGCCCGTCGGTCCTCGCCTGCTGCGCCAGCTGACGGCCTACCTGTCTTCACTGCCTTCCGGCGATCCCATGCTGGAGCGGTACGAGTGGTGGGTGGTCCCCAACATCAATCCCGACGGTGAAGAGCGCAACCGAGCCTGGCAGACGGCCGGGGTTCAGGCCTTCAAGCTGGGGCGCTATCTGGCCCACACCTTCCGCGAGCCTCCCGGCGACGACATCGAGTTCGGCTTCCCCCGGGACAAGGGCGACCCAGAGGCTCGTCCCGAGAATAGGGCGGTTTACGATTGGTGGGCCGAGAGCGATGGCGCTTTCGCTTTACACGTCTCGTTACACGGGATGGGCTTCGCCGCCGGCCCCTGGTTCCTCATCGAAGAGGCCTGGAAAGATCGGTGCGAGCTTCTCACGCGGCGCTGCACCGAACAGGTGAAATCGATGGGCTACGTGCTGCACGACGTCGAGCGCAACGGCGAGAAGGGTTTCTTTCGATTGGGGCGCGGATATTGTACGCGACCCGACTCGCGTTACATGCGAGAGCACTTCCTCGGCATCGGGGATGAGAAGACGGCAGAGCTGTTTCGTCCCAGCTCGATGGAGACCATGCGATCGCTTGGCGGCGATACGTTGACGCTGGTGTCCGAGATGCCGCTGTTCATCACGCCCGGCGTCGGCGAACGGTTGGGTCCGCCGGATCCCGTCGCGGCCGAATGGAAGGAGCGAACCGACGACTGGAAGGCGGAGCTACGAGGGGGCACCGGTCCAGGAGAAATCGACTCCGCCGCTGAAGCCCACGGGCTGTCAGCGATGCCGGTTCGCGATCAGATGATCCTGCAGTGGACGTTCATCGCCGCGGGGTTGGCACAGATCGAATCTGAGATCGGCGGATGAAAGAAGGCTCGCCGTCAGCTTTTGGAGCCACCTTTCCATCCGGGCATGATGGGCTAAGGAAGTAGGCTCCCTGCGAAAGCTGCGCTCACGACGAGCCTTCGATAACCCAGACTACACTTCTGCTGTCAGGTAACTATCAGCCAAGAATCATGTGCGGAGCTTTGTGGGTCATCCTCGAGCACGACAAGCGGTCGATGTTGGCTATCCTCGGTCCTGCCCGGGCCAAGCGAGTTCGAGCTGCCGTTTCGTCCGGTCGACCAGTTCCTGTCTCTTACGCTCGAAGCGTTCCCAGCTAGTAAGCCGCGCGTGCATGGCCCGAACGTACGGGCGCACGAACTCGAACGCGGCGCCGAGCCACCAGCCCGGAAAATTCACATACATACCGGTGACGTTGCGAATCACAGCTTCGGCGAAGATGTCGATGACGATCCAGCCCAT
>JBDHGH010000170.1:0-7664 GCA_039589995.1 Gemmatimonadota bacterium
TCACGACCCCCTGCACGCTCCCAAGGAGTACATCGACAAGTACAAGGGCAAGTACGACCAGGGCTGGGACGTGTTGCGTGAGGAGAGACTGCAGGCGCTGAAGGATCTCGGCATTGTACTCGAGGATGCCAACCCCTACCCGCGCCTGGCGTCGGTCCCGGCGTGGGACGAGATGTCGGCGGACGAGAGACAGCTAGCCGCGCGCGACATGGAAGTCTACGCGGCGATGATCGACTATATAGATGAGCAGATCAAGCGGGTATTGGACTACTTGAAGGAGATCGGCGAGTACGACAACACGATGATCATGTTCTTCTCGGACAACGGCGCGAACGGTGCGCCACCCACCGCCTACCCCGAGCAGACCGAAGAGTACCTGAGTTCGTTCGACAACAGTCTGGAGAACCGTGGCCTGAGGAACTCCTACATCGAGCCGGGGCCGGGCTGGGCCCAGGCCAGCATGTCTCCCAGCCGCATGTTCAAGGGATTCACAGCTGAAGGCGGGATCCGATCGCCGTTCTTGGTCAAGCTCCCCGGAGAGATGCAGAATGCCGGCACGATGAATCACTCCTTCTTCCACGTTCGAGACATCATGCCGACGATTCTAGACCTAGTCGGGCTAGAGCATCCCCAAGAGATCGACGGTCGTCAGGTTGTTCCACCGCACGGGACGTCTGTGCTGGGTCTTTTCGCCGGACAAACCGAGACTCCGTACCCCGAAGCCAGCCAGGTTGGGTACGAGCTCTTCGGATTGAAAGCCTTCTTTGTCGGTGACTGGAAGATTCTGTGGATGCCACCTCCGTTCGGCCCGGGGGAGTGGGAGTTGTTCAACCTGAGGGAAGACCCCGCCGAGATGAACGATCTCAGCCGAGAACACCCGGAGAAACTCGCAGAGATGATTGCCCTTTGGGAGCGTTACAAGGAGGACAACGGCGTACTAGACGTAGCTCTCGACTTGGCCGAAAAGGTCGAGTGATACGGACTTCTCAGACCACGGGCCAGGCGACAAATCGCACCTTATCTTCCCTTCCACCCGGCCCCGCGCACGACGCGACCCGGTGTAGCTCCGGTATGCTCGCCATTCTCTAGGACCTGAGTGCCGTTCACGAACACGTGCAGTACGCCGGTCGCCAATTGGTGCGGCTCGGCGAAGGTGGCATGATCCTGGATCGTCCCGGGATCGAAAACCACGACATCGGCGAAGTGCCCAGGCGCCAAGGCGCCGCGCTTCTCGAGGCCCAGGTTCTCAGCCGGTAGTGAACTCAGTCGCCGAATCGCCTCTTGCAGTGGAATGACGCCTTCTTCACGCACATACTTGCCTAGCAGTCGCGCGAAGTTGCCATAGGACCTGGGGTGCGGGTTTGATTTGAGGAAAACGCCTTCGGGCGTCATCGACCCGGCATCCGACCCGAAGGATACCCAGGGCTGCGCGATCTTCTTCGCGATGTTGTCTTCCGACATGATGAAGTAGACGGTTCCCACTCGGCTGTCGTCTTCGATGACCAGATCCATAGCCGTTTCTTCCGGGGACGTGCCGCGCATCGCGGCTACTTCCGCCAACGTCTTCCCCGTGAGCGGTTTCAATTCATCGTTCTTGAACCCGACGACCAAGACATTGTCCGGCGACCCCGCCGCCAGATACAGATTTTCCCACTCGTCGGTCGGCGTGTTCATTTCCTCTTTGACCTGCGCCCGTACACCTGGATCCTTGAGGCGCTCGACCCAGACGTCGTGGCCGCCCTCCTGCACCCACGGCGGCATCGCCGCGTCGAGTCCGGTCGCGCCGGCGGTATATGTGTACATGTCGGCGGTGATGCGCAGCCCTTCTGCCCGGGCGGCCTCAACCCGAGCGAAGACCTCATCCATTTTGCTCCAGTTGGAGGCGCCGGCCGCTTTGAGGTGGTAGATCTCCGCCGGAATGTCCGCCTCCCTCGCTATCGTAATCAACTCGTCCAGCGCTTCGAGCAGTTGGTTGCCTTCGCTGCGCATGTGCGAGATGTACGAGCCTCCGTATTCGGAGGCGACCTTGGAGAGTTCGATCAACTCCTCGGTATCGGCGTAAAAGGCGGGCGCGTAAATGAGCGATGAGCCCAAGCCTACTGCACCCTCTTCCATCGCCTGCCGGACCAGTGCCTTCATTTCCTCGAGCTCACCGGCGGTGGGAGGCCGGTCCTCGTAGCCGACCGTGTGGATGCGGACCGTCGTGGCCCCGACAAACGCCGCGATGTTTGGCGATATACCGCGCTGTACCAGGTACTCGAGGTACTCGCCCAGCGTGGTCCACTCGATCTCGTACTTGATGTCGCCCTGCCGAGCCACCGCCTCCTGCTTCATCGCCTCGCTGAACGGGCCCATCGACCAACCCTCGCCGAACACCTCGAGCGTGACGCCCTGTCGGATGTCGCCCAGCGAGCGGCCATCTTCGATGAGCGATTCCGTGGCCCAGCTGAGCATGTTGATGAATCCGGGCGTCACGGCCAGGCCCTCGGCATCGATCTCGCTGCGGCCCCGCGACCCTGCCAGGTCGCCGATGGCGGCAACGGTATCGCCGGCGATGGCAATGTCGCCCATGTAGGGCTCGCCGCCGCTCCCATCGTAGATAGTGCCACCCCGGATCACGACGTCGTAGTCAGGCGCGGAAGTGCAGGCGGAAAACAAAGGCAGCGCCAAGACCAGCGCAAAGCTGAGGCGGGCATGGACTCGCATCCGGTCCCCCTGTGGTTGGCAACGGATTGGCAGATTGGGCAGCGATGAAGATACGAAAGGCACTTCAGATGGGCCAACCCCGCCTGGCGTCGTAGCCGGACGGGGTTCTGTGATATCACGACCGCGGCCGGTCAGTGCGATCGCGCCGTGATTCTGGTGGGGTGCTTCTATGGTGACGGCCCGGTTGTCCAGCCGTATGATCCTACTCTGCCGTCAGCTCGTCCTCGCTGCCGGGCTCGACCTCCTGGCCTTCCTCGGTCGCCACAGAGCCGTCCTCCGAGAGTTCCAGTTCGGCGGCCTCCTTCTTCAGCCGCTTCTTCTCGGCCTTGGCTTCCTTCTTCTTCTGTTTCTTGAGTTCCCTCTGCCTCTTCTCGAATCCGTAGTTCGTCCTTCTCGCCACTCACGCCTCCATTGCGTGCAGGTCCGGGCAACTCGGTAAACCCGCATTAGATCGCACCTTATGCCAATACCTCGCAATCTGTCACCCGCGAGATTCTTAACAAGGTAACCGAATCGGCGCGCTACCGCGAATCGTGGCCTCACCGAGGCGTTTTCGCGGATCGCCTTGCTACGGCGGCGGCCGCGCATCATCATCAAACATTCATCGACAGTGCGGCCCCGCCTACACCGGTGACCCCTGGGTCACAACCCAAACGCCGAGGATCCGTATGCGATACCGTGCCCTCTTCATCGCGATGTTCGTCGCAAGCGCCCCTGCCGCCGCGCAGCAGGGACCTCAACGCGCCCTCACCGCGGAAGACTACGCCCGGGCCGAGCAGTTCCTGGTTCAGAACACGGGACCGCTTGTCTTCGGGGCGACGGTGCGGCCGAACTGGCTGGAGAGCGGCCACTTCTGGTACCGGAACACGATCCCCGAAGGCGGCGAGTTCGTCCTCGTGGACCCGGAGGGGCGGACGCGCGAACGGGTTTTCGATCACCAGCGATTGGCGGCGGCGCTCTCGGAGGCAGCCGATACCACCTATGATCCGTTCGACCTACCGTTCATAATGTTCCAACTGGGAGCCGATGCTCGATCGATCACCTTCACCGCGGGTTCGCACCGCTATTCGTGTGGCATCGAGGACTATCGCTGTACCCGCGAAGGGGCATCTCCACGGGGCGGTCGAAACGCCGTGACGTCGCCTGACGGCAAGTACGCCGCCTTCATCCGCGACTTCAATCTCTGGGTCCGCCGGACAGAGAGCGGGACCGAGACGCAGCTTACTACCGACGGCATCGAGGATTTCGGATACGCCACCAACAACGCGGGCTGGGCGAAGAGCGACCGCCCCGTCCTCCTCTGGTCGCCCGATTCCAAGATGATCGCCACGTTCCAGCACGACGGCCGCGGTGTCGGGGAGATGTACCTCGTTTCCACAAACGTGGGTCACCCTCGCCTCGAGGCGTGGAAGTATCCACTCCCGGAAGACAGCGTCATCTTCCGCATTCATCGCGTAGTGATCCACCTCGATGGACCGAAGATCGTCCGGCTGCAGATGCCGCCCGACCAGCACCGCTCTACCCTATGCGATCACATCGCCTGCCGTGGCACCTTCGCGGACATAGAGTGGAGCGACGACGCATCCCAACTCGCATTCGTTTCGACCTCCCGCGATCACAAACACGAGGTACTTCGCATCGCCGATCCCGAGACAGGGGCCGTGCGCGACGTCATGGACGAGACCGTCGAAACGTTCTTCGAGTCGGGGGGCAACTGGCGCCTGCTGGCGGAGTCGAACGAGGCGCTCTGGTACTCCCAACGCGACGACTGGGGGCATCTGTACCTCTACGATCTCGAAACCGGCCGCGTGAAAAACCAGATCACCCGGGGCGATTGGAACGTGCTCCGGCTCCTCCGCATCGACGGCGGCGACCGAATGCTCTACTTCACCGGCGTGGGTCGGGAGACCGGCGACCCCTACTTCAACTACCTCTACCGCGTTCGGATGGACGGGAGCGACCTCGAACTCCTCACACCGGACAGCGCCAACCACCAGATCAGCTTCTCACCGTCGGGGCACTACTTCGTGGACAGCTACTCCACACCCGACACACCGCCCGTGACCGTGCTTCGCGATGCTCGCGGCCGGAAAGTAATGGATCTGGAGGAAGCGGATATCTCTCAGCTGCTGGCCACCGGTTGGACGCCGCCGATCCCCGTCACCGTCAAGGCACGCGACGGTGTCACCGACCTGTACGGCCTGATGTACGAGCCCAGCGAGTTGGACCGCACGAAGAAGTATGCGATCATCAACCGCATCTACCCAGGCCCCCAAACGGGGAGCGTGGGAAGCCGGACTTTCTCGGCGTCTCGCGGTGACACCCGGGCGCTGGCCGAACTGGGATTCATCGTCGTTCAGCTCGACGCCATGGGCACGCCGATGCGCTCGAAGACTTTTCACGAAGCTTACTACGGCAACATGGGCGATAACGGGCTTCCCGATCACATCACCGGGATGCAGCAGCTGGCCGAACGTCACCCCTGGATCGATATCGACCGGGTGGGGATCTACGGTGGTTCGGGCGGTGGATTCGCCTCCGCCGACGCCATCATGCGTTACCCCGAGTTCTTCAAGGTGGCGGTCTCGTGGTCCGGGAACCACGACAATCGCAACTACGAGGACGACTGGGGCGAGAAATGGCAGGGGCTTCTGGTGGAGGACGAAGATGGCACCACCAACTACGACAACCAGGCCAACCAGCTGCTGGTGGAGAACCTTAGGGGCAAGTTGCTCCTCGCCCATGGCACCATGGACAACAACGTCCCGTTCTACAACACGCTACTGGTGGTGAACGAGCTCATCGCGGCCAACAAGGACTTCGATCTCATTCTATTCCCCAACCGGAGACACAGCCTGCGCGAGGCGTACATGACCCGGCGCCGCTGGGACTACTTCGTTCAACATCTCATGGGCGCCGAGCCGCCGGTGGAATACCCGTTGCTGGAGAATTCGGCCAGTTCCAGATAAACCGATCTACTATTAGAGCCCCGCTGCAAAGCGGGGCTTTTTGTCCAAGGAGCGAGGATGAACGTCGATGAGTGGGGCCTAAACAGCAGGTTAGTCCACGGTGAATACCATCCCGACGCTACGGGAGCGGTAAACGTACCCATCTACCAGAGCTCCACCTTCGCGTTCCGGAACGCGGCCCACGGTGCGGCCCTCTTCGCCGGCGAGGAGGAGGGGTACATCTACACACGCATAAAGAATCCCACGATCCGGGCACTCGAAGACAGCGTCGCCGCGCTGGAGAACGGGGCTGGCGGAGTCGCCACCGGTTCAGGACTCGGAGCAATCAGCTCGCTGTACATGGCCGTGCTCGAGCAGGGCGCCCATATGGTGAGCACCGCGTCGGTGTACGGACCCAGCCGCGGACTCATCGAGAACCACTTTTCCAGGTTTGGCGTCGATGCTTCGTTCGTGGATACCTCCTGCTTGGGTGACCTCTCCAACGCCATCCGACCCGACACCCGTCTGGTCTATATTGAAACCCCTTCGAACCCCGCGATGCAGGTCACCGATATCGCAGGGGCCGCGAAGATCGCGCACGATAATGGGAGCCTGCTGGCCGTAGACAACACTTTCGCCAGTCCCTACCTGCAGAAGCCCCTGGACCTCGGAGCAGACGTGGTGCTCCACTCCGTCACCAAATTCATCAACGGACACGCCGATGTGGTCGGAGGGATCATCGTGGCAAAGGATAATGATCTCCATCGACTACTGAGAGACGTGATGGTGAACATGGGCTGCAACATGGACCCCCACCAAGCCTTCCTCGTGCTCCGCGGGCTGAAAACCCTCGGGATTCGAATCGAGCGGGCGCAAGCGGGGGCCCAAGCCATCGCGCGCTGGTTGGAAGCCCACCCGAAGGTTCAGAGCGTACGCTACATCGGCCTACCCTCTCACCCGCAGCACGACTTGGCTAAACGCCAGATGCGCGGCCCGGGCAGCATGATCGCCTTCGAGCTGAAGGGAGGCTTGGAGGCCGGTCGGCGGCTCATGAACAACGTCAAGCTCGCCATTCTGGCCGTCTCACTCGGTGGTGTAGAGTCGCTCATCGAACACCCCGCATCCATGACCCACGCGGCGATGTCGAAGGAGGCCAGAGAAGCCGCCGGCTTCCCCGACGGGCTGGTGCGCTACTCGGTGGGTATCGAGGATGCCGACGACCTCATCGCCGATCTGGACCAGGCCCTGGAGGTTGCTTAGCGAACCCGAGAGACTGGCAACCTTCTAGGTAACAGACGCGTCAATTGGTTAACCCGCGCAATTAGCCTCGACCGTCACATCCACGCGATGGAGACGACCCAATGAGGACCGAGCCGCGCGCCGTTCGCCCCACCGCTCTTCCCTTCGTACTACTGCTATTCCTGACCGTCCCAGTGTCGCTCGATGCCCAGTCCGTATTCGATGCCGCGGAAGAAGGCGATGCCGGCACCGTGCGGGAGTTGCTGGCCACGGAACCCGGCCTTGTCGCCCAGGCGGACGAACGGGGGCGCACTCCCCTGATCTACGCCGCGGCCTACGGTCACGTAGAGGTCTGCACCGTGCTCGCAGACGCCGGAGCCGACATCAACGCCGCGGATGAAGACAGCGAGACGCCGCTTCACTACGCGATTCGGCGCAATCAGGTCGCAACCGCCGAATTCCTAATCGAGCGGGGCGCCGACACAGAAGCGCGAAACGCCTACGGCCGCACACCCCTCCTCTTGGTAGCGAGGGAAACCGGTAACTTCGAGATGGCGCAACTCCTCATCGCTTCCGGCGCAAACGTGAACGCCAGGGATCGCTTCGAGGCCACACCGCTCGACCTCGCAGCGTGGCGAGGTTTTCGCGGACTAGTGAACCTGTTCCTCGATGAGGGTGCCGAATTGCCACCCGCGGATAGCCGGGATGCGCAGTCCCAGGCCATGATGGGCGCCGACAAAGGGCTCGAGCGCCTCTTCGTGCTGCTCGCCG
>JBDHGH010000171.1:0-7662 GCA_039589995.1 Gemmatimonadota bacterium
AGTTGGATCGGGAAGTCCGGCGCGACGCCTGTGCGGGACGAGGTGACCTTCGATTCGCTGTCGGGTCGTGAGTTGGCACCGATCTACACACCGCTCGACACGGATGTCTACGATCCTGCTTTCTCGGACAAGTTAGGGTTTCCGGGTGAGTACCCGTTCACACGCGGCCCTTACACCACCATGTACAGGACCCGGCTGTGGACGATGCGCCAGTTCTCCGGGTTCGGCACATCGGAGGAAACCAACGAGCGCTACAAGTACCTCCTCGACCACGGACAGACGGGTCTGTCGGTCGCCTTCGATTTTCCAACACTCATGGGCTACGATTCCGACGACTCGCACTCCGAGGGCGAAGTCGGCGTCTGTGGTGTGGCGATATCGAGCCTGGCTGATATGGAAACGCTGTTCGACGGGATCCCGCTGAAGGACGTCTCGGTCTCGATGACCATCAACGGCCCCGCCATGATGCTCTACTGCTTTCTGGTGGTCACGGCGGAGAAGCAGGGCGTCGACCTCAGGCAATTCCGGGGGACCATCCAGAACGACATCCTGAAGGAGTACCAGGCGCAGCACGCTTGGATCTATCCTCCCGAGCCGGCGCTCAAGATCATCGGTGACATCTTCGAGTGGTCATCGGTTCACGCTCCGAAGTTCAACACGATTTCCATCAGCGGCTACCACATCCGCGAGGCGGGCTCGACCGCGGTGCAGGAGCTAGCCTTTACCTTGAAGAACGGTTTCACCTACGTGGAGACCGGAATCAAGCGAGGGCTGGACGTGGACGAGTTCGGGCCCCGCCTGTCTTTCTTCTGGGATGTGCACAACGATTTCTTCGAAGAGATCGCGAAGTTCCGTGCCGGGCGTCGCATCTGGGCTCGGCACTTGAAGGAGATCTACGGGGCCAAGAACCCGGACAGCTGGCGACTGCGCACCCACGCCCAGACCGCGGGCGTGTCGCTGATGGCGCAACAGCCGGAGAACAACATCGCCCGGGTCGCCTATCAGGGCCTGGCGGCGGTTCTCGGAGGGACTCAGTCGCTTCACACGAACGCGTTGGACGAGACGCTGGCGCTGCCGACGGAGAAAGCAGTGCGTATCGCTCTCCGTACCCAGCAGATCCTTGCCTACGAGACCGGCGTGGCCAATACGATCGACCCGCTGGCTGGCTCTTACTATGTCGAGTGGCTGACCGATAAGATGGAGGAAGACGCCGAGCGAATCTTCACCGAGATCGACGAGATGGGCGGCGTGGTTCAAGGCATCGAGGAAGGCTATTTCCAGGGCCAGATCGCCATGTCGGCTGAGCGCTTTCAGCATGAGCTGGAATCGCACCAACGCGTCGTCGTCGGCGTCAACGAGTTCACGGGCGGCAACGAAGACCCGTCCATCGATCTGCTGCGAATCGGCCCCGAAATCGAACAGAAGCAGCGACAGCGACTGGAAGATCTACGGGCGCGAAGGGACCCGGAGTCGGTGGATCGGGCGCTGGATCGATTGGTGGCGGCGGCGCAAAACGATGAAAACCTGATGGAACCGATGCTGGAGGCGGTTCGAGCCTATGCCACGTTGGGCGAGATCCGCCATGCACTCGAGCGAATCTACGGACGCTTTAGAGAACCGGTGTTCTTCTAACTGTTGGAGACGAACATCGAACATCGATCAGTAAACATCGAAGTCTGAAGTGCCAATCGAATACCGAATCCTGAATCTCGAATTCCGAATTTCACGTCGAAGTTCGTCGATCGCGATTCACTCGTTTACTGATTACTGATCACAGGTAGCCTTTGATAGAACTTGACCGAAAGACCAAACCGTGAGCCCAGAGATCCGTTTTAATGCCTTGACCGGTGATCGAGTCATCATCGCTCCGAACAGAGCCGTGCGGCCGAACCTCCCGGACCAGCCGAGCAGTAAAGAACAACTGCCCCACTACGATCCCAGTTGTCCGTTCTGTCCTGGAAACGAGAAGCAGTCGGCGACCGAAGTCTTTCGGATTCCCGAAGGTGAGGGCGATTGGAAGGTACGGGTGGTGGCGAACAAGTATCCGGCTTTGGTCGAAAACGCGCCGGGCGGCAGCGTCAAGGATCTGGGCCCGTACCGCTATGCCGAGCCCGCGCTCGGGCGGCACGAGGTTATCGTCGAGCACTTGCGTCATGACATCACCTATGTGCAGTACAGCGATGATGATGTGCTCAACGCGATGCGAGCCTATCGCGAGCGATTTGCCGCGGCAGCCGAGTTCGACAAGAGCCGGCACGTCGTGATCTTTCGGAATCAGGGCAGGATGGCCAACGCTACGCTGGTTCACCCTCACACGCATATGGCCGCGCTCAGCTTCGTCCCGACTCATGTGAAGCGAGTGCTTACACGGTCACTCGAACATCGCGGCGCCGGCGGACACGCATTGCTCTTTGATATCGTGCAAGACGAAGTGGACAGGGGAGACCGGTTAATCCTCTCCACAAAGCGTTTCGCTGCCTTCACGCCCTTCGCGCCTACGCACGACTACGAGGTCTGGGTCGCACCGCGCTTCGTACCGCCCCGCTTCGATCGCGTGGATGATGGGACGCTGGCCGAGTTCGGACTGGCGCTGAGGCAGACTCTGTCGGCGCTGCAGAATGCGCTGGATGGGACCGACTACAACTACGTCCTTCAGTTTCCACCTCTGCTCGGCACAGAGAGCGCGTTGCCCTGGTACGTCCAGATCATCCCGCGTCGCACTCTGGCCGCGGGTTTCGAGCTGGGTGTGGGCGTGCAGATCTTGGTCAATTCGCCGGAAGACGCGGCGGCGCGTTTGCGGGAAGGGCTGACCTAGGTTGCCGCTGTCTCGGGGGGCAGGTATTATCCCGTCTCGAGCCCCGACCCAAACCTAATCCGTAACGCTATGGCAGAACGTAAGATACGCGTGCTGGTGGGTAAACCCGGCCTCGACGGACACGACCGCGGCGCCAAGGTTATCGCTGCGGCGCTTCGAGACGCCGGTATGGAGGTGATCTACACCGGCCTCCACCAAACGCCCGAGCAGATCGTCCAGGCGGCGATCCAGGAAGATGTGGACGTGGTCGCGCTCTCGATATTGTCGGGTGCGCACATGACCCTGTTTCCACGAGTCCTCAGCCTGCTGCGCGATGAAGGCGCTGACCGTGTCCTGGTCACCGGCGGCGGAATCATCCCGTCCGAGGACATGGAGCAGCTGCTCGACATGGGAGTCGGCCGGCTGTTCGGCCCTGGGACCCCGACCACCGAAGCCGTCGACTATATCCGCGCCTGGTTTGCTGAGAACCGATCTGAATGAAGCCGAAGAACAAACCACGTATCAGAGAGCTCGCCCAGCAGCTTCAGCTGCTCGAGGCCGAGTTGCGCATGGGCGGCGGCCCCAAAAAGGTCGACAAGCAGCACGGCGAAGGTAAACTGACGGCGCGGGAACGACTCGACCTACTCCTCGACAAAGATTCCTACTTCCAGGAAGTCGGACTCCTCGTCGCCTACGATCGCTACGACGGCACTGCGCCGGGCGCCGGTGTGGTCACGGGGTACGGTCGCGTCAGCGGTCGCGAGGTGGTCGTCGTAGCCAACGACGCCACGGTTAAAGCCGGCTCCTGGTGGCCCGAGACGATTCCGAAGATGCTCCGGGCGCAAGAGATCGCGATGCGCTGCCGCATTCCCATCATCTACCTGGTCGATTCCTCGGGCATCAACCTGCCATACCAGGGTGGTGTCTTCCCCGGCCAGTACGGCGCATCCCGGCTGTTCTACTACAACTCGCTCATGCGGCGCTATCTGCGGGTGCCGCAGATCTCCGCGGTCATGGGGAACTGCATTGCGGGCGGCGCGTATTTGCCCGCGCTCTCCGACGTGATCTTCATGGTGAAGGGCACCAGTTTCATGGGCTTGGGTGGCCCCAATCTGGTGAAGGGTGCCACCGGCCAATCTGTGGACGGCGAGACGCTAGGTGGTGCCGACACCCACACCAAGATCTCGGGTGTCGCTCATTACGAACCGGAGAACGACGAGGAATGCGTCGAGATGATTCGCGACTACATCGCGGATCTACCGCCGACCGATGGGCTGCCCATTACTCTCTCCGATCCGCAGCCGCCAAAACGGCTGCCGGAAGAGGCGTACGAACTGATTCCCGAGGACCATCGCGGCGGCTACGACATGCGAGCGTTGCTGGAAACCATCGTCGACGACGGCGAGTGGAACGAGTTCCAGCCCGAACGCGCCCAGGAGGTGATCTGCGTCGATGCCAAGATCAACGGCATCCCAGTGGGAATCCTCGCCAACGACCGCGGTGTCTTCCAAGGCAAGAAAGACAAGACACCCCGGTTCGGTGGTATCATCTACACTGAGAGTGCCGAGAAGAACGCCTACTACATCGAAACATGCGACCGGCATCGCCGACCGCTGCTCTACGTTCAGGATGTCTCGGGTTTCATGGTGGGAACCGATGCCGAGCATTCCGGGATCATCCGGGCGGGAGCCCAGATGGTCGAGGCGATGTCCGTGGCCACGGCGCCGAAGATCGTCCTGACCATCAACCACGCCAGTGGCGCCGGCTATTACGCCATGGCGGGGCAGGGCTTCGACCCCGACTTCATCTTCTCGTGGCCCACCGGCCGCATGGGTGTCATGGAAGGCGAGTCGGCGGCAATCGCAGTGCACGGCAGAGCCATCGCCAAGGCAGAGGAACAGGGCCGCGAGCTGGACGAAGAGACTCGGAAGGCGATGCAGAAGACCAAAGACACCTATGATCATCAACTCGACGCTCGCTTCGCAGCTGCGCGCGGCTATGTCGACGCCGTGATCGTCCCGGAGAAGACCCGCGAAGCTCTGACCTTGGCCCTTAAGGCCGCAATCCAAAACGCAGGCCCCCACATCGGCCCCTTCGCGCTCCCCGGGTCGTTGGAATCTCTTCTAAAGTGAGCGAAAAGGCCATCCGCATCGCCGCCGGGCAGGGGTTCTGGGGCGATTGGCTCGAGGCTCCGGTGCGCCAGGTTGAGGCAGGCCCCATCGACTACCTGGTGATGGACTATCTCGCCGAAGTGACCATGTCCATCCTCCAGAAACAGCGCAACCGAGACCCTTCGGCTGGCTACGCCCGGGACTTCGTTCCCCTCATGGGCCGCATACTGCCGACCTGCATCGAGCGAGGCATCCGGGTCATCGCCAACGCCGGCGGAGTGAACCCCCTTGCCTGTTCCGAGTCGGTTCGCGAGCTGGCCCGGCGGGTCGGGCTGGAGGGTAGGGCACGGATTGGAGTCATCACCGGCGACGACCTCATGGATCGCCTCGACGGCCTCCTGGCCGAGGGGATCGAACTGCGGAATATGGAGACCGGCGAGCCGCTGGAGTCGATACGAGGTAGGATCCAGTCAGCTAACGCGTACATCGGCGCCGAGCCGATGCTCGAGGCACTGCAGAAAGGCGCCGACGTGGTGCTGGCAGGGCGCACCACCGATACGGCTTTGACCTACGCCCCCATGATGTTCGAGCACGGTTGGGCCGCTGAAGACTGGGACAGACTGGCGACGGGCGTGGTTGCGGGTCACATCAACGAGTGCGGGGCCCAGGCCACTGGCGGAAACACCGGCGTCGACTGGCAGAGCATCGACTACGCCGACATCGGCTACCCGATCATCGAGTCGCGCCCCGGCGGCGATTTCGTCGTAACCAAACACGATAACCTGGGCGGCCGCGTGACGGTTGCGACGGTGACGGAACAATTGCTGTACGAGATGGGTGACCCCGCCGAGTACATCACTCCCGACTGCGTCGCCGATTTTCGCACGATCCAGCTCGAGCAGGAAGGGAAAGACCGGGTTCGCGTTTACGGACTCAAGGGCGGCCCGGCCACCGACATGCTCAAGGTCTCCATCTCGTATCACGCGGGATGGAAAGCCATCGGTCGCATGGTCTACTCCTGGCCCGATGCATACGAGAAAGCACAGGCGGCCGACCGGACCCTGCGTGCGCGGTTCGATCGTGCCGGCCTACGCTTCGATGAGATCTACACCGAGTACCTCGGCGCCGGAGCAACACATGGTCCGTTGGTGGGAACGTTGCCGTCGGACCTCCCCGAAGTCGAGTTGCGTATCGGGGTGAAGAGTTCGAGAAACCGTCACGCGGTCGAGCGCTTCACCCGCGAGATCGCCTCGCTCATCCTCGCGGGACCCCCTACGGCGACCGGCTTCGGTGGCGGACGCCCCCGCGTCCAGGAGATGGTGGCCTACTGGCCCGCGCTCATCCCGAAGACCCATGTCCACCCCGAGGTCCAGGTGGAGGTGGCGTGATGCGAGTCAAGCTCGTTCAGATCGCTCACGCCCGCTCGGGCGACAAAGGCGACACCGCGAACATCGGTCTAATCGCCTTGAAGCCAGAGTTCTATTCTGTTCTGGTAAAAGAAGTTACGTGTGCACGTGTGAAGGAGCATTTCAAGGGGATTTGCCAGGGTCCAGTGGAGTGCTTTGAGCTGCCCAACCTCAACGCCCTCAACTTCCTGCTCCACAATTCGCTGGGTGGCGGCGGTACGTTGTCACTTAGGACCGATGCCCAGGCGAAGACCTTCAGTGCCGCACTCCTCCGCATGGAGATTGAGATTCCCGACGACCTGGCTTCTCTGATCTAGTCGGGGCGGCAAATGCGCTCGACCGGACGACTCGGAGAACTTGCCCGCCTGTTTCTCAAGCTTGGCTGTGTGGCGTTCGGTGGACCCGCGGCACACATAGCCATGTACGAGGACGAGGTCGTCCGCCGGCGCGGTTGGATGTCGCCGGAGCATTTCCTCGATCTGGTCGGTGCGACGAACCTGATCCCGGGCCCGAACTCCACCGAGATGACCATGCACGTGGGGTACGAGCGTGCGGGTTTGGCGGGGCTCGTCGTGGCAGGCGTGTCCTTCATCTTGCCGGCGGCCCTCATCACCGCGGGCTTTGCCTGGCTCTATGTTCAATTCGGGACGTTGCCGGCAGCGGCTCCGTTCCTCGAAGGCATCAAGCCCGCGGTAGTCGCGATCATCTTGGGTGCCGTCTGGCGCCTCGGCCGTACGGCAGTGAAGAGCGTGCGCGTCGCTGCGATTGGAGTGGGCGTATTCATAGCGGTCTTTGCCGGATTGAACGAGGTCGTTGCCCTTCTGCTTGGCGGGATCTTGGGCATGGTGTGGCTGAGCCTCGGCGGCCGGGCTGGGAACGAGGCTGTGCCGCTGGTGCTGCCCCTCGGTGCTCCGTCGCTCAAGGCGGCGGGGTTGGGAGCGGTGGGTGCCGGCGTGGGTGCTGCTGTGGCGGTTGTCCCGTTATGGAAGCTGGGGCTCTTCTTCCTCAAGGTCGGGGCGATTCTCTACGGCAGCGGTTACGTGTTGATCGCGTTCCTGCACGGCGATCTCGTGGCCGGCTACGGTTGGCTCACGGACCAGCAGCTACTCGATGCAGTCGCGGTTGGTCAGGTTACACCGGGACCGGTGCTGTCGACGGCGACGTTCATCGGGTACGTGATCGCAGGTATCCCCGGCGCCGCCATCGCGACCGTGGCGATCTTCTTGCCATCCTTCTTTTTCGTCTTGATACTGAATCCGCTAATACCGCGCCTGCGTTCTTGGCGATGGACGGGTGCCTTCTTGGACAGTGTCAACGTCAGCGCGCTCGCTTTGATGGTGGCCGTGACACT
>JBDHGH010000172.1:0-7606 GCA_039589995.1 Gemmatimonadota bacterium
CATAGAGACGTTGGGCCAACCGGAATTTCGCGAGCGCTTCGACACAACGCTGCGGAACGCTCTCGAGAACTTGTTGGACAAGGAACTGGGCAACCTGCAGTCGGCCATTCCACCCAGTCGACTCGGCGAGGTAACAGGCACGGTATCGGAATTCGGCGAGCGGTTGCTGGACGGTTTGGTCGAGTACCTACAGGGGGAGGCCTTCGAAAGGCGAGTCCGCGAGTTTGTTGCGCGGTTGAATCGCGAGTTTGGGGATGAGCCTCTCGAGCGCGTGCTGACGCCGGCGGCTCGGCAGCAGCTCGTGACGGTGATGCACGACTTGGGAGAAGGCGTCGTAATGGGCCCGGGCTTCCACCACGCGGTCGGCGAGTTCTTCCAGCGGAATCTTCGCGAATTCGTCACTTCCGAGGAATCGCTGGGCCGGTTTGTTCCGGCAGGTGCCATTAATTTCGGCGAGGCGGTGGTGAGAAATTACCTACCGTTCGTCCTCGATCGCTTCGGGCAGGTACTGGAGTCGCCCGCGGCACAGGAACGAGTGCGCCGGGCTTTGAGAAATTTCATCGACGGCTATCTGAGCCAGAAGGGCGTGTTCCAGCAGATAGTCGGTCGATTGATCATCACCGAGCGAACGCTGAGCCAAACCGTCCAGGCCTTGGAGAAAGGTGGAGCTGAGGAGGTCGCTGCGCTTCTGCGTGAGCCCTTGATCCAGGACCGGGCTGCGGCCGCGGTGAACGACGCGATCGACGACATGCTGGCTCGGCCCGTGCGAGACATCTTCGGCGATATGGACGACGACGATCTCGCTCGGGTTGGCGATGTCTTGACCGAGAGGATCGTCGATTTCGCTCAGCACGAGACCACGGAAGAATTCGTGGTCGGCCGGGCGAACCGGATCCTCGAGTCGGCCGAAGGCAAGCGGTTGGGCGACGTGCTGGATTATCTGGGGCCCGAGGCCGCGCAACGCATAGGAGATCGGCTGGCGGACTGGATCGTCGAGGTCAGCCGGGGAGAGCGGTTCAAGACCTTGATCGACGGGGCTTTGGTGAAACAGACCGAGTGGCTGCTCACCGTACCCATCGGCCGGCTTAGCGACTACCTGCCCGATGATGCGCTTGACCGGGCCGAGCGATTCCTGTTCGATCCGCTGTGGGAGTTCCTCCAATCTCGCGTTCCGCCGGTGGTGGCCGAGCTGCCCATCGCCGAAATGGTGGAGCACCGGATACGCGCCTACCCGATAGACGAGTTGGAGAAACTGATCTGGACAGTCACCCGCCGCGAGCTGAAGCTGATCATCTACTTGGGTGGATTCTTGGGCGCCGTTGTGGGTGCGCTGATGGTCACTCTGCAGGCACCGATGATCGGCCTGGTGTATCTCGGCGTGATTGTCCTGGCCTCCTATCTCTTTCTCAATCTTCGCTGAACCGGTTCGTGAGACGCCGGCTCAGGAGCGCCGCGATATTCGTTACAGCCGTTTCAGGCTTGGCGCTGTACTCCGGCCGACTGTCCGCCCAAGTGCTCGATCTGCGCTTTGTCGCGCTCGATATGTATGGCGGCGCCGCTTGGCCGGCCGGCTCGGAGACGGGAGTCGCGTTCGGGGGTCGCCTCAGCTTCGCCGACTTGTTCGATCGCTTTGCCGTCATGGGGCTTTCGCTCGATTGGTGGGCCGCGGGACGCGAGATCGGCGATTTGGAGACCCGCGACATCGCCGGAGGCCTCGATTTCTGGCTTGACCTGCTGCAGTCGAGGACATTCCGACCTTACGTGGGGATCGGTGGGGCGCTCCACTCCTTCGACACTTCGCGCAAGGACGGCTCACGATTCCCAAACGGAGGCTCGCCAGAGGCGGAACAATTGGATGGTCTGAAGTTCGGTGGAAGCGGATTCGCCGGCCTGACCCTGCGGCTGACGCGCACCGGCGCGATCTGGGTGATCGCCGAATACCGCTACAACCTCGTTTCGAACCTCTCCTATCATGAGGTGCGCGCGGGTCTGCGTCTCGCCGGTTCGGGGCCCTGAACGAGCGGTTCGGTCCGGCCATCGCGCGCCGCCCGAGCCCAGTCGTTTTTGCTTGCTCCGGTGCCGAGCTTCACGCTATCATCAGAGCCGGGATCGCTTCCATCACAGGCAGGCGGTTGAGTCATGAAGCCCGAAGATCGCGGCGGCAACGACACGGTTGACCTACCCGAGGCATCCGGCGCAGGAGGAGCCGTAGAGGCTCTACTCGAGGAGTTGACCGAGGATACGCAGCCTCAGCCAGCGGGTTATCTGGGTGGCTTGCGCGGCCGTACCGTGATCATCAGCGGAGGTGCGACGGGGATCGGTCGAAGAACCGCGATCGAGTTCGCGCGCTGCGGCGCAAATGTGGGCTTCATCTGGCACGAGATGCCGGGGCGCTCCATCGGAGAGGAGGCGGCGCGAGTCGAACTGGAACTCCGGCATCTCGAGGTGAAAGTGCTGGCGGAGCGCGTGGATGTTCGGGACTCGGAGGCCGTCGAGTCCTTCGTCGGAAGCGTGGAGCAACAGTTGGGCGGGGTTCACTTCTTGGTGAACGCCGCCGGTGTGCACCGTTCGGCCCCGCTGTGGAAGATGACGGATGAAGAGTGGCGCGAGGTCCTGGACGTCAACCTCACCGGCGCGTTCAACATGATCCGGGCCGTGGCCTCTGTTTTCAAGCCGCAGAGATTCGGGAAGATCGTGAACATCGCGTCCATTCACGCCTACGTAGGCCGGTTCGGCGTCTCGAACTACTCCGCCTCGAAGTCGGGCCTGATCGGGTTGACTCGTTCCGCGGCAACCGACTTGGGACCCTGGAACGTAAACGTGAACGGCGTCGCTCCCGGATACGTCCGAACCGACATGCTGTCGGATGTGCCGGACGACGTCATCAGAGAGTCGCTGCAGAGGTCCGTATTGAAGCGTCTACCGGAAGCCGCAGACATAGCGCACGTCATTCTGTTTCTGTGCTCGGAGATGGCACGCCAGATCACGGGCCAGGTCATCCGTGTCGATGCCGGCCAGCTCGGCTGACGCTGCGAAGAACTCAACGGTGGTGAAAGTGGGAGGGGTCGTGATGAGACATTGTTGGCTGATTCCTGGGGTGTGCATTGCGCTGACCATCGGCTGCGGCGGGGGCAGCAGCGAGGATCCCGTTCCGGTCACGGGGTTCTCAATGCTAAGCGGCCAGACCGTGCTGGTTCTTCCCGTCCAGTTCGTCCAACAGGTGCCAGGTGGGTGGATCGGCAGATCGAGAAACGCGAGCGACGCGGCCAGGATGGCCGATACCGAAATCACCTTCGCGTTGAATGAACAGGGCGGGCGAGCTGATTGGATCACCCCGAACATACAGGAGTTGACCTTGACGCGGCGTCCCGGGATCGAGGTCGACCCCTATTCGCTCTCGGCCGGTGAGGCACGGCAGAAGGGCGGCAACCTCAAAGACGTCAAGGATCCACTCTACGGTGAGATTCGGGTATTGGCGGCGCTGTTCGATTGTCGCTACGTGCTGTGGCCCATGGAGGTCTACTACCAGACCGAGAAGGAAACGAGCACTGGCCAACTGGCGATCCGCACGTTCGTTCTGGATGCACGGAGGGGCGACGTGCTGTGGTACGGCGTGATCCCAGGTGACAGCGAGGAGCCCGCCGCATCACCCGCGGCGTTGGCGGCGTTGGCTCAGCGATTCGCCGTGTTCGTCAGCCCATAGCGAAACGGACGGTCACTCGAGATGAGTCCTACGGTCACCCTCATCCCCGGCGATGGTATCGGGCCGGAGATCGTCGACGGCTCGGTGCGGGTGTTCGAGGCCGCCGGTGCCGATGTCGCGTGGGAACCGCAGCTCGCGGGCATGACGGCGGTGGAGAAAGGGCTGGGTCCCTTGCCGGAGGAGACCGTCGCTTCGGTCGAGCGGACCGGTTTGGCATTGAAGGGTCCACTGACCACACCCGTCGGCGAGGGGTTTCGGTCGATCAACGTGGCCCTGAGAAAGATGTTCGACCTCTACGCCAACGTGCGCCCTGCCAAGACGCTTATCACGGGCGGGCGTTACGAGGACATCGATCTCATCGTCATTCGCGAGAATACCGAGGGCCTATACGTTGGCGTCGAGCACTTCATCGGCATGGATAACGATCCAAAGGCCGCGGCCGAGTCGGTGATGATCGTGACGCGTTTTGGGTCCGACAGGATCGCTCGGTTCGCGTTCGACTATGCGGTGGAGCACGGGCGAAAGAAAGTCACGCTGGTTCACAAGGCGAACATTCTGAAGTGTACGCAAGGCCTTTTCCTCGAGGCTGGGCGTGCCGTCGCCGAAGATTATGCAGGACGCATCGAATACGACGAGCGCATCGTGGACAACACCGCGATGCAGATGGTGGTGAACCCCTATCAGTTCGACATCATCGTGACCGAGAACATGTTCGGCGACATTCTTTCGGACGAAGCTTCGGGCCTGATCGGCGGGCTGGGGCTGGCCCCCGGAGCGAACATCGGCAAGGACGTTGCGATATTCGAAGCCGTGCATGGCTCGGCACCCGACATCGCGGGCCAGGGAATCGCGAATCCCTCTGCGGTCATCCTGGCCGGGTGCCTGATGTTCGAACACATCGGACAACCGGAAGTCGCCGCTCGGGTACGCGCTGGCTTGGTCGTTGCTCTGACGAGCGATGTGCTCACCCCGGACCTGGGCGGCTCGGCCAGCACGATGGAATTCGCAGATCAAATCATCAGGGAGCTAGCTTAGGTGCGATTCGGAGCGAGTGAAACAAACTGCCAGAGCTGCCAGAAGATGTACCCGGCATCCGACCTCGATCGTTACCTGTGGTGTCCGGATTGCCGGGCCGCGGTCAGGCGGCGTGGAGCTCATTGGGGACGGCTTGTGGGAATCGTTGCAGGCGTTGCCGTCGCCCTTTACGTAGTGCTAATCGTCAAGCCGATGAGGCTGAACCTTCTCTGGGCATTGCCGCCTGTGATGACCTACGTGCTGACCAGTAGGATCGCGGTAGCGGTGGCCCAGGGGTACTATCGATCTCGAGGTAGCATTCAGGTCCAGGCCAAGTCGGAACCGGAGTGATGACAAGGTGACTAGTTTCAAGGGAGTCGATTTCTACGATACCGATTCGCTTCTCAGCGAGGAGGAGCGAGCCGTGCGGGACATGGTCCGTCAATGGGTGGACGAACAGCTGCTGCCCGTCATCGAGGAGTGTTATGTCGAACACCGTTTCCCGAAGGAACTCATCCCGCAGATGGGCGAGTTGGGGCTGTTCGGGCCGAACATGCCGGAGAAGTACGGCTGCGCGGGGCTGAATAACGTCGGCTACGGACTCATCATGCAGGAGCTGGAGCGGGGTGACTCCGGGGTACGTTCGTTTGGCAGCGTGCAGAGCTCGCTCGTCATGTATCCGATCCTGGAGTTCGGCAGCGAGGCGCAAAGGGAGTACTGGCTGCCCAAGTTGGCGGCGGCTGAGGTCATCGGCTGCTACGGTCTCACCGAGCCCGACCATGGCTCGGATCCGGGCGGGCTGACCACGCGGGCCGTGAAAGATGGAAACGATTGGGTGATCACCGGCACGAAAATGTGGATCACCAACGCATCCGTCGCCGACATCGCGATCATCTGGGCGAAGACCGGCGAACTGGGTGACTCGAAGTCTATCCGCGGTTTCATCGTCGAGACCGAACGTGACGGTTACGTGGCCAAGAACCAGAAGGGCAAGCTGTCACTGTTGGCGTCCGACACCAGCGAGATCTCGCTGCAAGAGGTCCGGGTGCCGGACGAGAACCGTCTCCCGAATGCCTCCGGCTTGAAGAGTGCCCTCATGTGTCTCAATCAGGCGCGCTACGGGATCGCCTGGGGCGCGGTGGGCGCGGCCATGGGCTGTTATGACGAGGCACTGAGCTACGCCAAGAACCGAACTCAGTTCGACCGGCCGATCGCGGGCTTTCAAATCCAGCAGGTACGCCTGGTGGAGATGCTGACGGAGATCACCAAGGGGCAGCTACTGGCGATCCAGTTGGGGCGGCTAAAGGACCGGAGCGAGGCTCGCCACACGCACGTCTCGATGGCGAAGCGGAACAACGTCAGCATGGCCTGCGACGTGGCGCGTGAGGCCCGGCGCCTCCTGGGCGCGAACGGCATCCTGATCGAGTACGCATCGATGCGTCATATGGCGAACCTGGAATCGGTCTATACGTACGAGGGGACCCACGACATCCACGGGTTGATCGTGGGTGAAGACATAACGGGGATCAGCGCGATAAGCTGATCGAGGGCCGGCTTGCTTCTTTTGCGCGGTTTGTAGAGATTGCTGGCCCGAAAACAACACCTGTTGCGCGCCCGTAGCTCAATTGGATAGAGCACTGGGCTTCGGACCCAGGTGTTGGGGGTTCGAATCCTCCCGGGCGCGCTTCTATTTTGGGATGGGCAAGTAAACGAGTAAGAGAGCAATCGAGCAATTGAGTTAGCAGTTTCCGGAGGGATCAGAAACGCCGCTGATTCGGTTTCATCAGCGGCGTTTTATTGTTCCTACGGTTTGGGCCGGCCAACTCAGAGAATGGCCCCACTGCCATCTCGCAGTCTCGATTGCTCTAATACTCGTTTACTCTAACCTCCCGTTAGTCATCCCGACCAATCTCCATCATCCGCGCCAGCGCCAGGTGCGCCTTCTCCCGCGTATCCTCCGGCACATCGACTTCGTAGCGACGGTGGCGTAACGATTCCAGCGTGTTTTCCAGCGTGATCTTCTTCATGTGGGGACACAGCGTGCAGGGTCGGACCATCTCTTTGTCGGGGTGTGCTTCCTGAACGTTATCCGACATGGAGCACTCGGTGACCAACAGGATTCTCTCGGCATCGGTACGATCGACGAACGAGGTCATCGCGGTAGTCGAGCCGACGAAGTCTGCTTCGTCGCAGACCTCGGGCGAGCACTCGGGATGCGCGAGGATGACGAGACCGGGAAACTGACCGCGGTAGGATCGTAATTCCTCGACCGTGAACTGCTCGTGAACGATGCATCGGCCTTTCCAGGCGATGACCTCGACGTCGGTCTCCTTCTGGACGTTGCGCGCCAGGTACTCATCCGGCAGAAAGATCACTCGGTCTACGCCCAGCGATTCCACGACGGCTTTAGCGTTCGCGGACGTGCAACAGATATCGGTTTCCGCCTTGATGGCGGCCGGCGTATTCACGTAGGTCACCACCGGGACGCCGGGGTACTTTTGCTTGAGCAGGCGCACGTCATCGGCGGTGATGCTCTCGCTGAGTGAGCATCCGGCATCCAGGTCGGGGATGAGTACGGTCTTCTTGGGATTCAGGATCTTGGCCGTCTCCGCCATGAAGTGGACGCCGCAGAAGACGATGATGTCCTCTTCGACTTCCATGGCTGCCTGCGCCAGGCCGAGCGAGTCGCCCCGGTAGTCGGCGATCCCGTAGAAGATCTGTGGGACCTGGTAGTTATGGGCGAGGATGACGGCGCCGACCTCCTGTTTGAGCCTTAGGATCTCGTGGATCAGGGGGGCCTGCATACGCCATTCGACCTCGGGTACGAGATCTCGGAGCCTCTCGTAGATGTGCGCCGTGGCCTTGGCCACTTCGGGCGTGTACTCGAGC
>JBDHGH010000173.1:0-7573 GCA_039589995.1 Gemmatimonadota bacterium
ATTGGCTGTCCCGCCCACCCCTACCGGTCAGAAGTCCCGGCAAACCGTTTTGCCGTGGGGCTTCTTGCGCGGCGAAATCGTCGCAGAACCACTAAAAAGGAGAAGTCACATGGTACGACGGATGCTTGTGGGTATCGCGACCGTCGTCGCGCTATTCGCCGCACAGCAGGCGTCGGCGCAGACGATCATCTACCTCGGGGGTGGTGCGACATTCCCCATGGGCGACTTCGGTGATTTCGCCAACACCGGCTGGCAGGCCGTCGGTGGCGTGCTGGTCCCGGTCGGGCCGGCGGGCCTGAGTGTGGGTGCCGAAGGCTTCTACGGCCAGAACAATCACAAGGAAGGCGAAATCGGCTTTCTCGAGAACTCCAAGACCACTCCCTACGGTGCTATGGGCGTCGTCAGCTATGGCTTCCAGACGAGCGGGAAGCTCACGCCTTACGTGTTCGGAGGCCTCGGAGTGCTGGTCCATAAGTTCTCGGCCGAGGGTATTAGTCAATCCGAGACGCAGTTCGGGTATGAGGGCGGCGCGGGCATCGATTTCGCGCTCTCTCCGAAGCTCGGCATCTGGATCGAAGGCCGTTACATGGGATCGTCCGACACCCAGTTCATCGCTGCGGACGCCGGTCTGGCTTTCGCAGTAGGCGGCGGGGAATAAGTCTCCTAGTTGCCTGTTCAAGCACAATTGCAGTAGCTCGGGGCCCGGTTCTCAGCCGGGCCCCGTTCGCATCGGGATGCCGTGTCGCGCTTTTGGGTGACGCCATTCCTGACGGGCCGCGGCGCTCCGAATTACGCTCGGACGACCTACAACCGCGTCTCTCCCTCCGACTCTGACAAGCCACAACGACATGCCTCGCTCACGTTGGTTTCCGTGCCGAGCGCCCTTCGCCCGAGGAAATCCTTGACGGGTGGCTATTAGGATTGTACTATAGCTCTAGAACACTAGAGTACTAGCACAACAGAGCACTGGGAAACAGCGCGAGAACTGGGTTTTGGCCATTCAGATCGACTCTAAGAGCGGGGTGCCATTCTACCGGCAGATCATCGAGCAGGTGAAATTCACCATCTCTCGGGGTGATCTCGCGCCAGGTGATCGGCTACCCACGGTCCGGCAGCTCGCCGTCGACCTCTCCATTAATCCAAACACGGTCATCCGCGCCTACCGCCAGCTCGAGATCGAGGGTGTGCTCGAGACCCATCAGGGGTCGGGGACCTTCGTGGGCACGCAAAAGCCCGGGGTCGATGAGCTGGAGCGGCAGCGTATGCTCGATCAGATACTCACGGAGTTGTTGGCGCGCGCCTCGGGCTATGGCTTCACGCTCGACGACGTGCTCGAGGGCCTGCGCCAACGGAAGGAGGAAACATCATGAGTCCGCTCGTTCGAAAGTCCGATTCGTGGGGAAGCGGGTTGCCGGGCTTCTCGCTGGAAAGATTCTCTGCCTCGCACCGCGCCGACTTCCGCTTCGCGCCGGTCAACGTGCTTCTGTTGGTAGCGATCTTCGTCGCGGGACTGATCGTGCACCTCAACGTCTACCCGTTCTCGGTCATTGCCGTCGAGCTCGCGTTGGGATCGGCGCTCGTCTTGGCGATTGGGCTGAGGATGACCCAGGTGTGGGAGGCGGTGGTCGTCTTGGGTACGGCTGATGCGCTGCTGATCTTTCTACAGCTGCGACCGGAGAGCGAAGTGTTACTCATCACCGCGATCGTGGCGTTGATCGTCGCGCCCTCGGTGCAGATCGCCTATCAGTGGGAGAAAGCGGTGGTGCTGCGCTTCGGTCGCTTTCGTGGGCTGAGGAAATCAGGTCCCTTCATGATCATGCCGGTTGCAGACAAGGTTGCTCAGTTCGTCGATCAGCGGGTGCGGGTGACCGACTTCAGCGCCGAGACGACGCTGACGGCCGACACGGTCCCGGTGAACGTCGATGCCATCGCGTTCTGGATGGTTTGGGATGCGGAGAAGGCGGTGCTCGAGGTCGAGCACTTTCGTGACGCCATCATCATGTCGGCGCAGACAGCGCTGCGAGACGCCATCGGAAAGAACGAGCTCGCCGTTTTGCTCTCGGAGCGTGATAGGCTCGGCCACGAGATTCAGAAGTTGCTGGATGAGAAGACTAGCGGATGGGGGGTCACCACCCAGGCTGTCGAGATCCGCGACATCATCATCCCCAAGGGCCTCGAGGACGCTATGTCGCGGCAGGCTCAGGCCGAGAGGGAGCGGCAGAGCCGCATCATCCTCGGTACCGCCGAGACCGAGATTGCGGAGAAGTTTGCTAAGGCTTCCGAGCATTACCGCGATAACCCGGTCGCTCTTCATCTGCGGGCGATGAACATGGTTTACGAGGGGCTTCGACAGAAAGGCTCGATGATCATCGTGCCGTCGACCGCGGTGGAGACGATGGGGCTTGGCGCGCTGGGCGGCCTCACCGCCTTTGATAAGGGTGCAGGGGCTTCGGATCCCGACGCCTAAGTGACTTGGACAGGAAAGTGGAGCATGTCGTTCCTACTCGTGATCGTAATCGTAATCCTACTCGGTGGAGTCGAGTACGAGTACGAGTACGAGTACGATAAGGAGTAGGAGTAGGAACAGACGGGTGGGGAAGCGGGGAAGGGTCATGTTGAATTGAAGGAATAGACCCATGAGAAAGATCGCGACCCTCTTTACGATAGCGGCGCTCGGCGTTGCCCTGGCGTGCGACGATGCGCCCGATACCGGGCCGGCGGCACCGCAGCTTCAGTCGACGGCAGAAGATCTGATTGACCTGCTACCCGGCTCTACCTTGGCCGCCTTCGAGCTCATCGGCGTGGCCGACCGCTGGGATGAGCTGCGGGCAAACCCTCGATTCGCTCATCTGCAGGACCATGTGCTTGAGGCTTTGGACCTCGAAGCCGAAGACGCTCGGGAGATCGCGGGCGATATGGCGGTCTTCGCTCTAGTTTCCGATGAGTCTTCGCGCCGGGTCGTGCCTATCGCCGTGCTCGACCCGCCTTCACGCAATGATGCCCTGGCACGGCTCGCCGAGAGCGGTGTTCTTGTCGCCATCGAAGCACGAGGTGCGATTTGGGCCGGAGCCGCGAACCAGATGCCCACACTCGAGCGCGTCGCTGCGGGAGATGGGACTTCGCTCCGACAGACCGTCGACTTCACCGCGCTTAGCCAACGGCTGCCGCCAGGCGGCCTGATCCGCGCCGTCGTTAATCCCCACGCAGTGCGGGAACATCTGCTGCACTGGGCCGAGTACGCCGGCGGAAAGCTGGTAGGAAAACTCGCGTCTCTGATTAGCGCGGATCTCGAAGCGGTCGAGGTCATCGGCTTCCGTCGCGACCTCGTCGACGGAGCGGTGGTGACCGAAGCCTGGGTCGGCATCGACGTCGGTGTGGTCCCCGACGCCATCGTACGCGCGCTCGCCGCGGACCGTGGACCTGCGCTGCTGCCTGACCCGTTACCCGAGAACTGGGTCATCGCGAAAGCGTTCCGCACCGAGCCCGAAGCCGGCCTCGCCTGGATGCGTTTCCTCGCCGAGCGCGACCCCGACGGTCCGCTTCGCAACCTGGACTTCTGGATCGACGAGTTCGAAGCGGCCAGCGGCCGGGACGTCGAGGACGACATCGTCGACGCCCTGGGGGACCGGGGAATCAGTCTCGTTCTGGAGAGCGACGGTCATCTAGGGGTCGATCTCGTGATGGTCCTCGACGCACGCGACCCGGATACACTCGAGTCGGCGCTCGTCGACTTGCGGGACTGGCTTGCCGAACAGATCCGGGGCCGTTCCATGGGGTTGGTGGCGATAGATGGGCCGGTCTTCCAGCTAGAGAACGACCGTCTCGTCATCGCCACGAGCCCGAGCAGTCTGGATCTGGGAGTCGAACTCGCGCGTACCGCATCGAGCTGGGCGACGCCGGACTGGGCCCTGGTAGATGGCCCGCCGGATGAGATCGCGCTCATAGATATGCACGCGCTTGCACGGCTGTTGGACGAGCGCTGGACTGATGCTCACGGAGATCGGTTCGACGAGGTCATCGCTGCCCTGTCGGCCGTTGGACCCGCCCGAGTGGTTGCGTACTACGAAGACGACGGCATGCGCATCGAGACCGTGGTCGACCTGAATGCGGCCGCAGTGGATCGCTAGGCCGATCATGAAACGATCCAGCCGACGAGTGTTTCTGCTTCTCGTTCTCGCTCAAACGGCGCACTCGATCGAGGAATACACGACGGGGCTCTACGAGACCTTGGCTTTCGCGGGTTTCGTCAGCGGCCTCGTCGCCGACGACCTCGGGGTGGGCTTCGCGATCATCAACAGTGCATTCATAGCCTTCGGGCTCTGGTGCTACTTCGTACCGGTTCGCCTGGGTTGGCCTTCCGCCCGCGGGTGGGCTTGGCTTTGGATCGTGGTCGAACTGGGCAACGCCATCCTTCACACCGGTCTCGCGTTCTCCACCGGCGGCTACTTTCCTGGAGTGCTTACCGCGCCGCTGCTGTTCGTGGTTGCCGCATGGCTGGCGTTCCTCCTGAATCCTTCCGAGAGAGATCTGGCTCTACACAGATAGGGATTCCCACCGACCGTACCATCAGAGAGCGGGGATCGGCACCGCATGATGTGGCCGGTCGTGGGGAACTCTTGATCGGCGTGTGTGGTTGCTCGTATACAGGTTACGCGAGAGCGAGTTGCGTCTCTCGACGATTCCAGTCCCCAGCCCAATTCGAGATCGCCGGTCAAGAAAAGCGGACCGGGAAAAGAGGAGTCCTCATCGGGCAATAAACGGTGGGGTTCTCGTAGCATTAGTCAAAAAGGCCGCTGCGGTCCGCGATCCTAACACACCGTCGCGCGATCTGTAGCCAGAGAATTCCACCGTGCCCGATTACGCAGGGAGCGCCGCCGTTTGGCGGTGTTCGGAGCCCGATCCGCTCGACACCCGGGTGTTCGGTTCCGGAATCCAGCGTTCGCTGGCGAACAGCGCTCGGTAGTATCCGCTAGCGATAATCGTTCTCCGTATCCTCGTCATCCCCACCAGTATATACGTTTTCGGTGCACCTCTCAGGGGGCACAGGGTTTGCCTTTGCGTTTTGTCGGGTCAAACGGACTGAAACGGGAAGGGAAACCGATGAGCGGCATTTGGAACGACATCCGCCATGCGAGCCGGTCGCTGATCCACGCGCCTGGCTTCACTCTGGTCGTGGTCTTCATTCTCGCGGTGGGAATCGGTGCCACCGTTGCCATGTTCAGCATCATGGAGGCGGCCATGCTTCGCCCGCTTCCTTACGCCGAGCCCGATCGCCTGGTCCTGGGCAATACGACGTTCGATGGGAACGTGAACTGGACGTCATCCGCCGAGGACTATTGGGATTGGCGAGACATGAGCACTTCGTTCGACCAATTCGCGGCTACGACGGGCTTCGCGGCCAACCATACGATCACCGGCGGTGAACGGCCCGAAGAAGTTCCAGGGACGATCGTCAGCATCAATTTCTTCGCCACGTTGGGCAACGGTCCTCAACTGGGTCGTGGCTTCGTTCCAGATGAGGCCGTCGAGGGCGCGCCAAACGTAGCGATGATCAGCTACGGCTACTGGCAGCGACGGTACGGCGGTTCGCCCGACGTTTTGGGCAGCACGCTGAACCTGGATGGAGAACCGTACGAGATAGTCGGAGTGATGGCAGCCGGCTTTCGGTTTTACTACGACGTGGATGTCTGGCGTCCGATGCGGCCAGATTCCGATTTTATCGGTGCCCGGCGGTTTCACAACTGGGTACTGCTCGGCCGGCTCGGCCCGGGTGTGGCGCTGGAGGAGGCGCAGAGCGAGGTCGACGTCATATCGGCGCAACTCGAGGCCCAGTATCCCGACTCGAATCAGGGCAAGGCGTTGCTGCTGACCCCCTTGGCCGAGGCCATGATGTTCGGCTATCGGCAGAGCCTCGTCATGTTGATGGCGGCCGTATCGCTCGTGCTACTCATCGCCTGCGGTAACGTGGCCGGTCTGATGCTCGCCCGCGGCTCGGCTCGGCGCCTGGAGTTGTCGGTGCGCGCCGCACTGGGTGCTTCAGGTGTCCGGTTGGTTCGCCATCTTCTCAGCGAAAGCTTGGTACTGGCTATCGTTGGCGGCATCTTGGGGACGCTGTTGGCGGCTTGGCTGCAGCCCTTCTTTCTGCAGCTGCTGGCGATAGATCCACCGGCGGGTCAGGGCGCGGGGCTTCCGGTCTCGGTGTTGACCTTCGCCCTCGTCGTGTCCATCGCGGCCGGCGTGTTAGCCGGTATCGTGCCCGCCATCCGAACATCGCGCAGCGGCCTGTTCGACGAACTTAAGTCGAGCGTTCGTACCACCGATGCCGGTGGAGCTCGCTTCCGCAGCGGCCTGGTCGTCGTGCAAGTCGCTTTGACGATCGTGCTGCTCATCGGCTCTGGATTGATGATCCGCAGCCTGTCGAACCTGATGAGCGTGGATGCCGGGTTCGACTCGCGGAATCTGTTGACGGCCGAGATCCGCCTGCCCGGCAGCGAGTATACGGACCGCGAGCAACGCATCCAATTCTACACGGCCCTGGTCGAGAGGTTGGGTGCCATCCCCGGTGTGGACGAGGTCGCAGTCATCAACCAGCTGCCGATCCGGAACCCGGGTAACAACATCTATGTTCACGATGAGGCCAACCCGCCGATCGATCCCTCCGAGATTCGCTCGGCTTACATCCGCACCGTGCTTCCGGGCTACTTCAAGATCATGGGCATCCCGCTGCTGTCGGGGCGGGCGATCGCGGCCAGCGATGTGGCCGAGGGACCTCCGGTACTGGTCGTCAGCCAGCGGATGGCCGACTCGATCTTTCCCGGTGTCAATCCCGTTGGTCGGCGCGCCGTGGTGGACTTCGGTCAGCCAGTAGCGCTCGAAGTGGTGGGCGTGGTTGGTGAAGTCCACATGAGCGGTTTGGCGGTTGAGCCCTTCCCGGCGATGTATACTTCCTATCTTCAGATGCCCTATTCCGCCATGGCGATCGCCGTGCGAACCGCGGTCGAACCCGAGTCCGTCGTTAGACCGTTGCGCGAGGCGGTGTGGGCCCTCGACCCGAATCTCCCGGTCGCCGATGTGTCGACGATGGAAAGCGTCATCGGACGCACGCTCGTCACTCGAAAGGTCAGAGCGGTCGCCTTGTCGGTCTTTGGTGGAATTGCGCTGCTACTGGCCACCGTCGGCCTCTACGGAGTGCTAGCCTACTGGGTCACGCGGCGTTACCACGAGATCGGGATACGCGTGGCGTTAGGCGCGAGTTCTGGAAATGTGGTGGAGATGATCCTGAAGCGAGGGATCGGGTTGGTCGCAATCGGTATCGCCCTCGGGCTTGGTGGCGCGTTCGCCGGCGCACGCTTGCTGGAGGATATGCTCTACAACGTGCAGCCGTTCGACCTTACCACGTTCGCCTCGGTGGGAGCGTTCTTCACCGGGGTGGCCTTCGTGGCGTGCCTGGTCCCGGCCTGGCGAGCGCTACGTGTGAACCCTGCGGAGACCTTGCAGGCAGAATAGTCTACCGCTCTTGCAGCGCCTCCCACCCCGTACTCGTACTCGTACTCCTAATCGTACTCGCGAGACC
>JBDHGH010000174.1:0-7514 GCA_039589995.1 Gemmatimonadota bacterium
TCGCAGGTTCGAGTCCTGCCGGGCCCACTCTTTTTTGCCGGAGGTCATCGATGCCGATTGCAGCAAGACGCTTCATCTATAGCCTGTTCGCCGTCCTCGGTTTGGGCATGATGGTGCCGTTTCTGGTGGGGATGCGACGATTTCAATCGGTGATCATGACCAGCACCGGTGACCCGACCGACCTCGAAGCTTTGCTGGAGCCGGCCTCCGCCTCGTTCGGAGAGGGTGCCGCCCTGCTGTTCCTGGTCGGCCTGATCGCTGCCAGCAGTTTCCTTTACCTGGCGGTCACGACCGGATATGCGAGGGCCTGGAGACCCAAGGAAAACGGGACACCACGGTGCGTTCGCTGCGATTCCGAGATGCGGTTCAGGTCGCCCCGCTGTCCGACTTGCGACCAGCAACTCGTCTGGTAGCGTCCGCTATCGGCGGTGCCGGCAGGATTGACAAGGACCGCCACCCTGTCCACGTTTCTCGGTCTGGATTCACCCCATAAGTCGGAATCTTTATCGGTATTTGAGCGCTGTGCGGGCGCGCTGGGATCGCCTGCCCGCACGGGTGCGAGGAAGGATCGTTAGTCGAGGATGTTCTCAGGAATAAGTGGCCGGCTGATTGCGATCGCGGTCGTCTGCATTGTCTGTCTGTGGGCGCTGTTGGGGCCGGCGTTGCAGGGCGAAGACGGACCGCCGATCAAATACGGCATCGATCTGCAGGGTGGGACTCACCTGGAATTGCAGGTGTCCGATCCCGAAGGTGTGATGAGCCAGGAAGCCCGCACCGACGCTGCGGATCGGGCGCGAGAGATCATTGGCAACCGCATCGACCAGTTCGGTGTTCGCGAGCCCACGATCCAGCGGATTGGAACCGACCGCCTGATCGTCGTGCTGGCCGGCATCCAGGATGTGGGTCGCGCCAAAGACATCATCGAGCAGACGGCGTTTCTCGAGTTCAAGATCGTGACCGACGGCATGTTGCTGGTGGAACGCCTGCCGATGCTCGACAGCATGGTGGTCGCGGCCTTGGGTGCCGAAGCCTTGCCCGAAGAGGCGCGGGCCGAGCCCACACAGGGTCTCGAGGACCTTTTCCAGCAGCCCGACAGTGGGCAGGAAGAGGAACCCGCACAACCACGGTCGCAGCTGAGACCGCTGACTTTGCTGCTGCTCGACTCGGGCGAGCCGGGTGTGTTCCTCGTCGAGGGGCCGCAGGTCGAGACCGTAGAAGCCTACCTGGAACTGGCCGGCGTCAAGGCGCGGCTCCCAGATGAGATCAGCATTCTTTGGGGTACGGAGACCCGTGGCGTCGCGGGCAAGATCTACCACCCACTCTACGTCGTGGACTCCGAGCCCTTGATCACCGGCGACTATCTCGTCGACGCCTCGGCGATTCGCGATCCCCAATTCGGCACGCCGATCGTACCCTTCCAGCTGACGCGGCAGGGTGGCAGGATCTTCGAGCGCGGCACGTCTCGTCACGTGGGAGACCGCATGGCGATCATCCTGGATGGCAAAGTCCAGGGCAGCCCTCCGGTGATCCGTGATGTGCTTCGTGACAGGGCGCAGATCGAGTTGGGCACCGGCGCGAGTCTCGAGGAAGCCCAGGACATCGCTCTCGTTTTGCGTGCGGGCGCGTTGCCGGCTCCCATGGAGATCATCGAGGAGCGCACGGTCGGCCCTTCGTTGGGTCAGGATTCAATCGACCAGGGCAGGGTCGCTCTGATCATCGGCGTCGTCCTCGTCGTCGTGCTGATGATCGCTTACTACCGCATGGCGGGCGTTCTCGCGGTTCTGGGCCTACTGATCTACGTGGTGATTGTTTTGGGCGGCCTGGCGGGTCTTGGAGCCACACTCACGCTACCCGGAATAGCAGGGCTCATTCTCTCCATCGGCATGGCGGTAGATGCGAACGTGCTGATCTTCGAACGGATTCGAGAGGAGGTGCAGGGGGGCAAGACCGCAAGGACAGCGCTGGACAGCGGATTCCAGCATGCGTTGTCCGCGATCATCGACTCTAACCTGACGACGCTGATCACCGCGATCATCCTGTACCAGTTCGGCACGGGCCCGGTGAAAGGATTTGCCGTCACGTTGTCGATCGGTATCGTCGCGTCGTTCTTCACCGCGGTATTCGTGGTGAGAACGTTCATGCTAATTTGGCTCGAGCGTCGGTCTGCGACGGCCGAGCTGAGAATATAAGTGTAGAGGAAGTCAACGATGCGGCTCTTTGCCAACGCGGACTACAAGTTTCTCGAACAGCGGAAGACGGCCTACATGGCCTCGGCCGCTTTCGTGGTCATCGGCCTTCTATCGATCGTCCTGCGCGGCGGTCTGAACTACGGTGTCGACTTCACGGGCGGTACGCTCTTTCAGATGCGTTTCGCCGAGACCGTAAGCGCGGCGGATGTACGCGATGCTTTGGGTGAAGCCGGGTTCGACAACCTGCAGGTCCAGGATTTCGGCGCGAGGGGCGAGTTCATCATTCGCATGGCCGAGTTCCTGGAGGGTGGAGGCCGCGAGCTCCAGACGCGTATCGACCAGCAATTCGACGAGAGCTTCGGCGCCGGCACCTACGAGATGCTGCGGCGCGAGGGCGTAGCGCCGAAAGTGGGCGGGGAGCTGAGGCAGCGCGCGATTGGCGCGGTGCTGATCTCCTTCCTCCTGACCCTGATCTACCTGGGCTTCCGATTCGAGTGGCGCTTCGGCCTGGCCGCGATCATCGCGACGGTTCACGACATAGCCATCGTTTTCGGTATCATCTCCTTGATGAACATCGAGATATCGCTACCGACCGTGGCCGCGATCCTGACGATCATCGGCTATTCGCTGAACGATACCATCGTCATTTTCGATCGCATCCGCGAGAACCTGAAGAAGGTTCGGCGGTTACCGTACATCGAGATACTCGATCGCTCGATCAACGAAACGTTGCCGCGAACCGTGATGACCAGTGGCACGACGCTCGTCGTACTGATGGCCTTAGCCGTCTTCGGCGGTGCTGTCATCCGCGAGTTCACCGTCGTGTTGATCGCAGGAGTCTTGATCGGTACGTACTCTTCGATCTTCGTCGCTTCGCCCGTATTGCTCGAGGTGGAACAGCGATCCGGTGGCGTGCGCAGCAAGAGCGACCGGCGAAAGGTGACGGCGACGGCGGGCTGACGTGTGAGGCTCTTCGATTCGCACGCCCATCTGACAGACGAGAGCTTCGAGTCCGACCTTGACGCTGTGGTTGCCCGGGCGACCACAGCGGGCGTCAAGGCCGTCGTCACAATTGCCAGCCACCTCGAAGACGCCCACGACGCTGTAGCGCTGGCGGAGAGGGCCTCCGATCCCCGAATACTCGGCACCGCCGGAGTCCACCCGCACCACGCCGAGCGGTGGGGCCCCGATTCGCAGAACCGACTCGAGGAATTCCTGGGCAGCGAGTTCGTGGTCGCTGTCGGCGAGACGGGGCTGGACTTCCACTACGACAACGCGCCGCGGGAAAAACAGATCGATGTTTTCCGTGCCCAACTCGATATCGCGGAGCGCCTCGAGATGCCGGTCGTCGTGCACTCACGGAGCGCAGACGATGAGGTCAGCGAGATTCTGCTCGACTACGGCTCGCGAGTCGTGGGCGTGTTGCATTGCTTCAGTGGAGGGCGCGACCTGCTCGAGGTCGGCCTGGAAGTCGGCTGGTACGTGTCGTTTTCCGGAATTGTGACGTTCAAGAACTTCGATGACCTCGACGGTGTACGGGCGATACCGTCCGATCGACTGTTGATCGAAACGGATAGTCCCTATCTGGCTCCTGTTCCCAAACGCGGGCGGCGGAACGAGCCGGCGCTAGTTCGGCACGTGTTGGACCGCGTCGCCGAAATCCGCGGTGAAGATCCGCAACAACTCGCCGAAACGACCTTTAATAACGCCTGCCGGTTTTACGGTCTGGATCGCTGACAACGCGGTCCATATCGCTTGATGACGACCGGCGCGTCGGATAGCTTCGGGACATGCAACGTCGCATTCACATACTACCCGACCACATCGCCAACCAAATAGCGGCGGGAGAGGTCGTCGAGCGGCCGGCTTCCGTTGTGAAGGAACTGGTCGAGAACTCACTCGACGCGGTAGCTGGCCGAATCGAGATCGAAATCCGGGGCGGAGGTAAGACAGAGATTCGGGTGTCGGACGACGGTCAGGGCATGGTGCGCGACGATGCCCTTCTGGCCATCGACCGGCACGCGACCTCGAAGATCCGTGATGAGAAGGACCTGAGGTCGATCGAGACTCTGGGGTTCCGAGGCGAAGCGCTGCCTTCGATCGCTGCCGTCTCGAGGTTCCAGTTGGAGACGGCGCCCGCAGACGAGGGTGAGGGAACCCGCGTCAAGATCAACGGCGGTCGGGTCGTCTCGGTCGACGAAGTTGCCAGGCGACCGGGGACGACCGTCAGCGTCCGATCGTTGTTCTTCAACCTGCCCGCTCGCGCGAAATTTCTCCGTTCGTCAGCGGCCGAGACGCGGGCCGCCTCCGAAGTCGTGATCTCGTTGGCGCTAGCCAACCTCAGTACTGCTTTTCGGCTGGCTTCCAACGACCGTGAGTTGGTCGATCTACCGCGGACCGGCGATTTGGCGGCGCGGGTGGGTGGCATTTGGGGCGCCGAGCTGGCATCGCAGCTGATTTCTCTGGATTACCTGTCCGAGGGGGTGCGTGTGGCCGGCCTGATCCAGCGGCCCGCCGACACAAGGCCGGGGACTCGAAGGACCTACCTGTTCGTCAACGGCCGGCCGTTCGTAGACCGCTTCGTCGTGCGGGCGGCGGAAGAAGGCTACCGGACCACGGTGCCGCACGGCTATCGCCCGGCTCTGTTCCTGTACCTGGAGGTAACGCCCGACGAGGTGGACGTGAACGTCCACCCGACCAAGGCCGAGGTGCGGTTCCGCAACAAGATGAAGGTGGAAGCGACGGTGACCGCCGCCGTTCGCGCCTGCCTCGAGGGTCTGGACAGCGCTCCCGACCTGGGTCGTTTCCCAGGCGGCACGAGCCAGCTGACTACGCGACCTGCTGGGCCGGGAAGCGGATCGATACGACCCGAGACGGCTCCGGGCGGGATTTCGCAGATGGCGTTGTTCGTGCCCAGCGAAGTGCCGCCGGGCGAAACGGACGAGACGGTCGAAGCCGAAACAGCCTGGCAGGTGGCAAGCCCGGCTGCTATGTGGCAGTTGCACAACTCGTTCATTCTGGCTGAGACCCGCAGCGGCCTCGTAATCGTCGATCAGCACTCTGCGCACGAGCGTGTGCTGTTCGAACGGATTATGCGCGACTTCGACGACGGGAAGGCGACGTCGCAGCGGTTGCTGTTTCCCATCACGGTTCGCTTGTCACCCACCGAATCTCACGCTGTCGGCGAGATGACCGGCGTCCTGAAAAGGGTGGGATTCGAATTGGAGGCGTTTGGTGCCAATACGATCATCATCCACGCCGTGCCCAATCCGCATCCTCACTTCGATGCCGAGCGTTGCTTTACGGAGATGGTCGCCGAGCTGGCGCACGGTTCGCCGCTGGTGGATTCGGCTCGCAATCAGCACGAGCGCGTCGCGAAGTCGTTCGCCTGCAAGGCGGCGATCAAGGCCGGCCAGCGCCTCTCGGAATTGGAGATGATGGAGCTATTCGACCAGCTGTTCGCTTCCGAGCTTCCCAGCCACGATGTGCATGGCCGTCCCACGATCCTCCGGCTGTCGTTGGAGGAATTAGCGCGACGATTCGGCCGTAGCTAGTCAGATTGAGCACTGTCCATGATTCCGAACTCAGTGTGCGATGCCATCGTCATCACCGGCGCGACTGGAACGGGTAAGAGCCGACTGGCAATCGAAGTCGCCGAGCGCCTGAACGGCGCGATCATCTCGGCGGATTCCCGGTGTGTTTATCGGAGCATGAATATCGGTACTGCGAAGCCCGCGCAGTCGGATCGACAGCGTGTACCTCACTTCGGCATCGATACGCTCGAGCCCGATGAAGCGTACAGCGCCGGACGCTTCGCTCGAGATGCTTGGCACTGGATCGATGAGACCCGCGAGTCGGGCGGCGTGCCCCTTATCGTGGGCGGCACCGGCTTCTTCATTCAGGCGCTACTGTCGCCACTGGGCCCCGAGCCCGACCTGGATGCCGAAAGCCGGACGCAGTTGCGCGACTATCTGCAAGGGCAATCGACGTTGGTGCTGAAAAGCTGGCTGAAGCGATTGGATCCGGAGCGGAGCGACCAGCTTAGCGAGGAGGGTGGTAGCCAACGCCTGGCGCGGTCGTTGGAAGTGACGCTCCTATCGGGGCGCCCTCACTCGTGGTGGCTGAGCCAACGACCGCGGACCCCCGCGCTGTCCGCGGTGGTATTCTGTCTGCAGCTGTCGCGAGAAACGCTGTACCAGCAAATCGATGGCCGGTTCGAGCGCATGATGTCAGAGGGCTTGCTCGATGAGCTTAGAGACCTTCTCGAGGTTCACCCGGCGGACGCGCCCGGGATGAAGTCCGTCGGTTATGCCGAGTTAGCCCGCCACCTGGAGGGCGAGATAGTTCTGGAGGACGCGGTGGAGGAGGCAAAGCGCAACACTCGGCGCTTCGCCCGTCGACAGCTCACCTGGTTTCGTCATCAGCTTCCGGAGACCACGATCTGGCTCGACGCGAACCGCCCCCGGGCTGACTTGGTGGAGGAAATAGAACGCACCTGGAGCGACCGATCGGGACGGTCTGGCTCAACGTCGCCGTCACCGATAGCTTCTGTCGACTGATATGAGAATAGGAATCAGCTGTTACCCGACTTACGGCGGAAGCGGAGCTGTCGCCACCGAACTGGGGATCCGCCTGGCCGAGCGCGGTCACGAGGTCCATTTCGTGTCGTACGCGCATCCGTTTCGACTGCCGCGCTTTCTCAGGAACACGTACTTCCACGAGGTCGAGGTCTCGCGGTATCCACTGTTCGAGTATCCGCCGTATTCGTTGGCCGTGACGGTGGCGATGCACGAGGTGGCTACACAGCGGCACATCGATCTTTTCCACGTGCACTACGCCGTCCCCCACGCGACTTCGGCTTGGCTCGCCAAGCAGATGCTGGAAGCGCCGGACGAGTTGCAGATCCTGACGACGCTGCACGGAACCGATATCACTTTAGTCGGCCAGGACCCATCGTATCGGTCGATCGTGAAGTTCTCGATCGAGCGCTCCGACGGCCTGACGGCTGTGTCCCAGTACCTCAAGGACGAGACGGTGGCGAGGTTCGGTTGCAGCGGATGCGATTTGCGGGTGATCCCGAACTTCGTGGATACCGAACATTTCGCGCGGAGGGCCGATCGCCGCGATCGCAACGCGCTGGCCGATCCCGACGAGAAGATCATCATGCACATCTCCAACTTCCGGCCGGTCAAGCGTGTCGACGATGTCGTGCGTGTGTCGGCTCGGGTGATGGAAGAGATACCGGCGCGATTGATCCTCGTAGGGGACGGCCCCGATCGCCCGATGGCTGAAGAGAGCGCGCGCAACCTCGGGATCAGCGACCGC
>JBDHGH010000175.1:0-7466 GCA_039589995.1 Gemmatimonadota bacterium
TGGAGCGTGTTGCTCGAGAACCAGGCCTTTACGCTGATCGTGGTATTGTCTTGCTGGCCGCCGTAGAGGCGATACGGGAAGTCGTTATCGACGATGACGTCGTAGAGCTCCGCCGTGGGCTGGTTCATGTACGTGGACCAGGTCTCTCCTCCGTTCAGAGTCACCTGAGCGCCGCCGTCGTTTGCCACCACCATGATCTTCGAGTCGTGCGGATTGATCCAAAGATCGTGAACATCGCCGTGCGGCACCGGCACTTGATGAAAAGTCACCCCCGCGTCGATGGAGCGGAACATGCGAACATTGAGACCGTAGACCGTGTTCTCGTCGCCTGGATCGGCAACGATATGGGTGTAATAGAAGGCCCGCTGTCGCAGCTTGTTCTCGTCATTGGTGCGCGTCCACGTCACGCCGGCATCGTCCGAGCGATACACTCCGCCGTCCGGCTCGCTCTGAATGATCGCCCAGACACGCTCCGGGTTCGCCTGCGAGACCGTAACTCCCACCTTGCCGATCAGACCGATAGGCAGCCCGTTCTCCAGCCGGGCCCAAGTGCTGCCACCGTCCTTGGATTTGTAGACTCCGCCGTCCAGCGACCCGCTGATGACGGCCCAGGGCTTGCGTTCGGCGCGCCACATCCCGGCGTACAACTCCCTGGGGTTCTGGGGATTGATCGCGATATCGGCGGCGCCCGTGCTGTCGTTAAGTGCAAGGACGTGTTCCCAGTTGGCACCGCCGTCGCTGGAACGGAAGACGCCGCGCTCGGGATTCTTTCCGAACGCGTGACCCAGTGCCGCCACGTAGACCAGGTCCGCGTTGCTGGGATGGACCCTGATGCGTCCGATTTGGCCAGCCTCGCGCAGGCCCATAAACGTCCAGGTCTTTCCACCATCGACCGACTTATAGACCCCACGACCGACGGAGGTATTACCCCTGATGTCGACGCTGCCCTGTCCCACGTAGACCACGTTGTCATCGGAAGGAGCGACCGCCACTGCCCCGATGCTGCCGCCGAACTGCCCGTCGGTGACATTGCTCCATGTATGTCCCGCGTCGTTGCTCGACCAAACTCCGCCACCGGTGGTTCCCATAAAGAACGAGAAGGGTCGGTCGGCAATCCCCGCAACGGTCGTGGAGCGTCCTCCCCGGAACGGGCCGACCATCCGGTATTTCATGGCGCCGTAGAGCGTTGAGTCGTATACGGCATTCCCGTTCTGCCCGACGAGGGGCGCAGTACTGACCAAGAGCAGGAGTGTGGCGATCGCAGAGGCGCGCAGGCGGCTTGCTCTCATGGGTCCCTCCTATCACGGGTACCGGCGTGCAGCTTGCTTGAAATGGGTCGAGTGGTCAAACACAGCTAGCGTGAAAGGGCACCCCGCGTCAAGATTGGAGTGTGAGTCGACCGATAGCCGTGGAGCCGATCCCAGCGTCCCGCCTTAGCCGATACCGCCTGACGGCGGTCATTCTGGCGATAGCATGCGTTTGCTCGTGCGCGGTCTTCCAGCAACTGCGCTTCGAGGAGCCGACGGTAGAGCTCGGCGCGATCGAGATCACCGGCCTGGGCTTTTCCGGCGTATCTCTGAACATCTGGTTGGACGTCTTCAATCCCAACGACTACGAGATCGGCACCACCCGGATCGAGGCAGATCTGCAGCTAGAGGAGACACATTTCGGCAGCGCGCTGTTGGAGGAAGACGTCGAGATCGCACCTTCGTCGCATACACGCGTCATGATCCCCGCCAGGTTCACGTGGGAAGGCGTCGGCACCGGGGTACGAGCCTTGCTGCTAAAAGGCGTGGTTAATTACGAGATGGAGACAAAGTTGAGGGCCAAGACACCATTGGGGGCGCGGACCTTGGACTTCAAGTCGCGTGGTGAGGTTCCGATCAGCGATCTGGTCCGCTAAATTGCAAAAAGTCTTGACTCGGAGGCGACTTTTTAGCATCTCAGATCCGACGGGAGACCTTTCCGCGAGCACCGACCGACATGAGCGCATCGCACATCGATGAAATCCTGACCCTCGTCGGCCGTCTCGACGACCTGCCGGGAGAGCAGACCGGGCGGGAGAAGTTTCGTCGCTATCTGCAGGAGAACGTCACCGATCCGGGCCTGCTGAAGCGATACGTCGACCAGTGCCTGGCCAGATCAGAGGAACGCTACGTCAGAGCGCTCCAGGACCTGGTCAACCACATGGGGCGGTTGCTCGAGTTCGAGGTCACCTTCGGCCCCTACGAGTGGCTTCCGGGCCAGATAGCCTTCAACGGACGCTGGGAGTCGACCTGGGGCCCCAACATCATCATCGAGATCCGGAAACGAGAGGTCTATTCGCCCTACAGACCTACTCTCTCGCGGGTCATCGAGCAGTTGATCGACGACGGCGAAATCCCCAGTTGGAACCTGGCCGTAGGCCTGTACGTGATCGCTCGCCCGCGGGTGCACTTCACGCATCTGGAGAAAGCCATTCTCGAGCACGTGCAGGCCCATCAGCTGCGGATCGCCTCGCTGGACTCTCTCTTCACGCTGGCGGACCTGAAGTACCGAAACAAGCTGTCCCACCAGGACGTCCTGACGGTTCTGCGTTCGTCCAGCCCGACGACCAACTGGCTGATCGAACTCGTCAAACGACTGGCCGAGCGACAGCCCGAGCCTGCACCGGCCGCAGCGACAGCCGATCGCGAGCCCAGTCCGCCACCTCCGCCGCCGGAACCTGAGCCCGCCGAGCCCGAGCCCGACTTGGCGGATGAAGTCTGGCCAGAAGAGGAGCCCCGGGCGAAGAGGGCGGATGAACGGGAAACCGAGGCCGCTCCACAGCTCGGCCCAGAACTCGAGAAGCTCGCCGTTGAGATCGTCAGGGCAATCGCATGTTTCGGGGACTGCCTGGCCAGGACGTTCGATGCACTGTTCACGAGCGCGCGCCGGGACGCCGACGAACTGTAAATGCCCAGCCTCAAGCGCTCCTATCGCATCCTCGGATTACCCCCAGGATCTCCCAAAGAGGATGTCAAGCGAGCGTACTTGGACTTGGTCCAGGTCTGGCATCCCGACCGCTTCGCCCACAACCCAAGGCTGCAGAAGAAAGCCGAGGACAACGTCAAACGTATCAACGAAGCCTACGAGGCACTCAAGAACCTCGAGCCAGAAGCCGAAACGGTCCCTCGCAACTGGCTGAGCGATTCGTACGCCGCCATCGTTGATCTCGGAGATCTCCTCAAGACCGGAGCGGTCAATCGCCCGGCGGCAAAACCCACCCAATCCCGCGGGGAACAGCCTCGCTCGCGTCAGGGGCCCCGCGTCGTCGGACTGGATCCCGTCGAGCGCACGAGAGAAGTGCGAGTCCGCCATCGAAGCAGACGATCACCGCGAGGCCTCGTCTTCGGCGCCATGGCCGCAGTCGCGGTCGCAGTAATCGCCTGGCTCCTGGTCTCCATGATAGCCTGATCCCGCAGGCGCCTTACCCCTAGACGTGTTCTAGGGGCGACACACTAACCATATTGTTTACATTGGGTTGGGTGCTACTAACTCAACTAGTTACTAGGGCCCTGAGCGTCCAGTATCTCCTGCACCTTTTGAACGAGGCTTTCGGGTGTGAAGGGCTTCTGCAGGAAGTTGGCGCCGGACTCCCAGACGGCGGCGCGCAGGATCGCGTGGTCGGTGTACCCGGAAGTATAGAGCACTCGGGTTTCCGGTCGCTGGGGCAGCAGTCGTTCTGCCAACTCGGGGCCGCTCAGCTCAGGCATGACGACATCGGTAAGTAGAAGATCGATCGGCCCCTGGTGTCCCAGGCTCAGCTGCTCGGCGCTGCCACCGTCCTCGGCCTCCAAGACCGTGTAGCCGCGAGCCTCGAGTATACGGCGAGCCAGGGTTCGAACCGAGCGCTCATCCTCGACCAGAAGGATGGTACCGGCGCCCGACCCGGAAATATCCGGAACGATACTCGGTTTAGCAGTCTTCGTTTCCTTGTCGATTCGGGGAAGGTAGACCTTGAACGTTGTGCCCATCCCAGGATCGCTGTAGGCCCAGATATAACCTCCGCTCTGCTTGACGATCCCATACACCGTACTGAGGCCTAGCCCGGTTCCCTTTCCGGTCGGCTTGGTCGTGAAGAACGGCTCGAAGATCCTCGAACGCACTTCGGATTGCATCCCGATACCCGTATCGCACAAAACCAGCATCACATAGTGGCCGGGCACGATGGGATAGTGCGTTTGCGCAAAGGTTTCATCGATCACGACGTTCCCCGTTTCGATTGAGACCTTTCCTCCCGCCGGCATAGCGTCGCGCGCATTGACAGCCAGGTTCATGACGATCTGCTCGATCTGTCCCGGATCGGCTTCGACCGCCCACAGGTCCGGCTCCAGCATGGTGAACATCTCTACGTCCTCGCCGATGAGGCGCTGCAGCATGTTCTCCAGGCTGTATATCACGTCGTTCAGGTTCAGAACCTTCGGCTGGAGCACCTGTTTGCGGCTGAAGGCGAGGAGTTGTCGCGTGAGGGATGCGGCACGTTGGGCCGCCTCGGTGATGTCCTTCAGTTCCTGGCGCCGTGGGTCCTGAGGGCCGAGCTGATTCAACAGAAAGTCGCTGTTCGCCAAGATCACGGTCAGAACGTTGTTGAAGTCGTGGGCCACACCGCCGGCTAACTGGCCAACCGCCTCCATCTTCTGCGACTGTCGAAGCTGCTGTTCCAGGCGGCGACGTTCCACCAGGTCGATGGCCGTACCTACCAAGCAACGCTTGCCGTCGAGTACAGCCAGCTTGGCGGTGAACAGATAGGGGATACGACTTCCATCTCGAGCCACCAGGTCCGCCTCGACGCTGGACTGACCCTTCTCGAAAACCTCGCGTATCGCCTGCTCGATGAGATCGGCATCCTCTTCCCCGAAGAAGTCGAGCGGAGTCTTCTCTATCAACTCTGAAGCCGAGTACCCGGTCACGCGTTCGATATCCCGGTTGCCGCGGAGGAATCGCCCGCTCTCGTCGAAGAGATAGAACAGACCGGGAAGGCTACCGATGGCGATGTCCGAGAATTCCTTTTCCCTGCGTAACGTGGACTGTGCCTGTACGCGGAGCGTGATGTCGTGGATGATTCCCTGATAGCCGACCGCGTTGCCGACATCGTCGTGTTGGACGGTAGAGCTGAGGAGACAGTGCATCACTCTTCCGTCCTTGGCGAGAAGCTTGACCTCGTAGTCTTTGACCGACCCCTCTCGTTCGATGGTCTCCTGGAACCTCCTGCGGTCGCCCGCATCGGCGTACAGGTCTCTGGCATTGACCGTCGACATCTCTTCGCTTGTGTAGCCAAACAGAGTCAGCATCGCCTGGTTGAAGTCGACAAAACGGCCATCGGTAGCGCTGACGTAGATGGCGTCGCGTGACTCCTCGAACAACGTTCGATATTTTCCTTCGCTGAGCTTGAGGGCTTCCTCGGCCCGCTTGCTGAGGGTGACGTCGAAGGCGACACCAATGGCCCCCGTGATCTGTCCATCAGGGTCGCGGAAGGGTTCGACGTGGGACTCGAATGTTCGACCTTCCCACTTAATCTCGAAGCTCGAGACCTCTCCTTCGAGTGCTCGGGCGTGAGCTGCGATCGGGACGGCTTCACGGTCCTCGGTTTGGAAGTACTCGAACAGAGACATCCCAACCACCTGGCCTGGCTTCAGGCCCAGGGCAGGCAACGCCGCGCCAACCGACGAAGTGAACCGCAGCTCCCGGTCCACCGTCCAGAGTATGCCGGGCACCTGATCCAGGAGGAGGCGCAGGCGCTCTCTATCGCTGGCTGAGTTTTGTGCTTGTTTCGGCTCCATCTTTCGCTCAAGCCGACCGGGTTCGACGGCTGCTAGTTGCTCAACTGCGGTTAAGACTGCCGAATCAAATAGAAGTTCGGGCGGGCCGTGGGGGGTAGGACGCGCACGAAATATGGCAATAATCCAGCCCAACAGGCAACATCTCGGCCCAGAAAGCCTGCGTTGATGGCGCACGTCAGCGGCGATAGCTTTGCTCGAACGCTTTATTGCGCGGTGATTCTAACCTCCCAAGAAAGTCCACGGGTTCTCGATCTCGATGGCAATCCGACGTAGCACGACTCTCCTGCTCCTTATTCTGGCGTGCGTCGCGCAGAGCTCCACGGCGCAGACGGCCAGGTTACGCGTGGAGATCGTTGGTCTTGAAGGCGAGTTGGAAAGCAACGCCCTTACCGTGACAAGCATCGTCAGCGCATCCGAGAACCGCGAGGTTCCAACGGATCAGATTCGGCGGCTTCATGTCAGGGCGCCCGAGGAGATCGAGCTGGCACTCCAGCCATTCGGCTACTACAGACCCACCATCCGCCACGAACTTCAGAGCGACGGCCCGACCTGGCTTGCGCGCTACGACGTGAACCCGGGTCCGCCGATCCTGTTGAGCCGCGTCGATGTGCGAATTCGCGGCGCCGGCGTCTCCGATTCGGCTTTCATGGCGCTGGTGGATGGTTTCCCGCTCTCGGCGGGAGACACGCTGGTCCATCTCAGGTATACCCTGGGCAAACTCGCGCTGGGCAACTTCGCAGCGGAGAACGGCTATCTCGATGCGGCCTTCGACAGCAGCCAGGTTCGTGTCGATCTCGAGACCTACACCGCGGAAGTCATCCTTCACCTCGATACGGGACGCCGCTTCGTCTTCGGGCCGGTTACGCTCAATCAGGACATTGTCGACCCCCACCTGTTACGGGGGTACGTGACATTTGAGCCCGGTGACACCTTCAAGCTGTCGAAGCTCCTCGAGATGCAGCGAGGACTAAGCTCCACCTCGTTCTTCAGCCAGGTGGAGATCAAGCCGCAGCGCGAAGAGGCCGACAGTCTGTACGTGCCCATCTGGGCCGACCTGACACCGCGCAGACGCGCCAGGTACGAGGTAGGACTCGGTTACGGAACCGACACAGGAATCCGGGGGACCCTCGAGGCCGAGTTCCGGCGCCTAAACCGCCGAGGACATAACGCCACCACGCGGATCGAGGCGTCGCAGTTGGAACGCATCATCATCGCGCAGTACCGCCTCCCTCCGGCGTACCCGCAGACGGCCACGTGGGCGGTATCGGTCGCGGCTGGCGACTTCAGTCCGACCTGGAGCAACAGCCAGTCGGTAGGCGGCGGCCTAAGTCGCAGCGTGTCACGCGGGCCTCTGCGCGAGGTTCTGTCCCTATCGTACGAGGCTCAGCGCTTCACGATCGCTGGTAAAGAAGGCAACTCGTGGCTTTTGATCCCCTCGGCCAACTGGACCTGGGCACGCGCCGACAACAGCCTGGCGACGCGGAACGGTAACCGCGTTCGCCTTCTCGTCTCGGCCAGTATCGATGAGGTGCTTTCCAGCGCTTCGTTCCTGCAGGTCGTACTCGCGGGAAAGCTCGTGCGCTCGATGACTCCGCGGACTCGGTTGCTCGCACGGGTCAGCTTCGGCAGGACTTGGACGGAGCAATTCGACCAACTGCCGCCCAA
>JBDHGH010000176.1:0-7449 GCA_039589995.1 Gemmatimonadota bacterium
AGGCCGATGGAGTCGAAGATGAAGAAGGTGGATCCCATGAGGACGCCGCCGCCGGCGGCGATGAGCGCGAGGTAGATGAACCACTCGCCGGAGAAGCGCACGTAGTTCATGCGCTGGTCGTGGTCGCGCCACGCAGCGCCGGCGTACGCGACGCCGACGGCCAACCACAGAGCCATAGGAAGGTGGAGGGCCGCAAGCACCTCCGTGTCCCCCCCCGGACTGAAGGGAATGAGGTTCATGGCGACGGCCGCCACGATGAACGGTGCCGCCAGCCACAGCCGCCCGGCGGGCGCCACCCCCCGCTTCCATGCGAAGAAGACGGCGAGGAACGGGAGCACGAAGAGGCTGAAGTTTCGGATATAGAAGAATTCGGCAGGGTCGGGGCCGGTGAGGTGCAGACCGAAGAGCTCGGGGAGCTTGATTGCCACGGCCGCGGCGACGGCCAGACCCACCGCCACCAACGCCTCGCGGTTCCAACCTGCCCCGCTCTCGGCGTCGTCCGGGGCCAGGACGAGGCGCTTCCATAGGCGCTCCGAGTACTCACGGGCGAACTCCCGGGACAGCGCGTCGAGATCGCCGATGCGCTTCACGGCGATGAGGAAGGCCTCGCCCTCATCGAGGCCCGCCTCCCTCAAATCAGCCACTTGGCTGCGCAGGTGATCTTCGAGTTCCTCCACGTCCACCGTGTCGATCGCCTGCCGCCGGCGCACATAGGACCGCCACTCCGCAATCCGTTCTTCGAGCATTCGTACGCCTCCTGCGTTGAGTCGTCAGATTCCCTGCGGCAGTGTTTGAAACCGGTGGAACGAGCTCGCGCGGAGCGCCGAATTGACGACCTGCCACTGCCGCCGTTGGCTCGCCAGCTCCTCCGAGCCGCGGTCGGTGAGCCGGTAGTACTTGCGGCGCCTCCCGGACTCCGCCTTCCCCCAGGTTGCCTTCACGTAGCCGTTGCGCTCGAGGCGGTGAAGCACGGGGTAGAGCATGCCGTCCGTCCACTGCATCTCACCACCCGAGAGTTCGTCCACGCGCTTGAGGATGGCGTAGCCGTAACTCTCTCCTTCGCTGAGGATGGCCAGCACCAGCGGAGTGGCGGACGCGGCGACGAGATCCTTGCCGATGTTCATGACGGAGAGATCGTCGGACGCGAAGAGTGGAGGCGGCGATACATAGAGCTAGTATACATGGCAGAGCTATGTATTACAAGGACATGGCTCTACGGCTCGCCTCCTTCAACATATTCCCTTCGGTGGGTAAGTTAGCCGTTGAAGAAAGTTGCTGGAGCACGGAACTGACACGATGCCGGCAACCGGGAGAGCTAAGGGATCTCATACGGGGTCCCACACATCGTTTTCTGAAGATCCTGTAAGTTTCTTGCAGGGCCTGTAGCTCAGGTGGTTAGAGCGCACGCCTGATAAGCGTGAGGTCGGTAGTTCGAGTCTACCCAGGCCCATTGTTGGAAGATTAATCCCCGTCTGGACTTACGAGTCTGGGTGGGGATTTGTCGTTCAGGTTGTGCGGGCGGTGAGTCGGTTGGTTGTGTCGATTCAGGAGCGGACGTTCGCCCTATGTATGGCTTGTCTGGCGCGCAAAGCCTCGCGCTGCATCTCTACCGCTGTAATCCAGGACCTCTCCGAGACAAAAAATGCCAAGCGAGCCCGAGATCCAAGCCGAACCCCAAGAACTCGGGTTGCCTGTGGGAACTGCGCGAATGGGACGGAAACTTGACTGTGGCCGCCGGATCCCTTAAGGTCGCTTAAAGCGACTATAGTACGGGAGGTCACCCTTGGCCAGAAAGGCTACCCTGGGAGAATTCGAGCACCTGGTGCTGCTCGCGGCACTCGGCCTGCGCGATCAAGCCTATGCTCCCCAGATCGCGAGAGTTCTCGAAGAGCACGCCAGCCGGGAGATGAGCCGGGGTACGCTGTACGCCGCGCTCGAACGTCTGGAAACCCGCGGGTTCGTCGAGTGGCACGCCGAGGTGGGCACGAGCGAACGAGGGGGGAACCGGCGACGTCGGTTCTCTGTCACCGAGATCGGGACAGCAGCTGTTGTGGAACAGCGACAGGTGCTTCTCGGCATGTGGAGCAGGATCGAGGACTTACTCCCCGGCGAGGGCGCGTGAGCGCCGCGTCAGAGCCGCCCGAAGGTCTCCTTCGGTACCTGCTCGAGCGTTTTCTTCCGAGTGATCTCAAAGGTGAGGCGATCCGGGGCGACCTATTGGAAGAGTTCCGTGCGCTCGCCGAGCGGTCATCACTGCGCAAGGCGAATGCGTGGTACCGGCGCCAGGGTCTTCGCATCCTCTGGGCCGTGGCCTCGGGTCGAATCTCTCGAGTGGATCGGCAAGCCAGACCGACCCGACCGACCCGCGCGAGCTTCGTGGACGGCTTGATACAGGACCTTCGCCTCGCGGTTCGTCTCGCCGCCCGCACTCCGACCGTTACGGGGCTGGCCGTCATCGCCCTCGCGCTCGGCATCGGGGCGAACACCGCGGTGTTCAGCGTGGTGGATGCCGTGCTTCTGCCGAACTCGAGCATTCCCGACGCGGACCGCATCGTGCAGCTCACTACCGTAGGCGACCTGGCCGACGGCGTACGAGGGTATACAGGTGCGGACCGATACTTCGAGTATCGCGACAAAACGGACGCGTTCGAACAGCTCTTGGGATTTCAGACACGTTACTTCCTGCTCGAGGGAAGCCTTCGCCCTACGTGGGGGCTGGCCGCTCCGGCCGAGCTCTTCGACTTTCTAGGAGTTCAGCCCATCCTCGGGCGGACTTTCTCGCGTGAAGAATATTCTCGCGAAGCGCCCACGGGTGTGAATCTCGAGATGCTGCTGACCTATGAGACTTGGCAAGAGAAATTCGGCGGAGACTCGACGGTGGTGGGTAGGGTGGTCCACTTCGATCCGCTATTCGATTCACCATTGATAGTGGCCAGGCGGGCTGCACTGGGGGTCGAAGACAGGAGTTGGCCAGCTCGAACCATCGTCGGCGTTCTCCCCCGTGGGTTTCAACTCCCACTGATGAGCCGTTTGGGATCTCTGGACAGGCGGAGCTTCGGGGCCGTCGTGCCTTTCAGCGAGGGTAAATGGGTAAGGGATCAAAGGCTACTTCACATGGGGCCTATCCTGGGGAAGCTGCGAGAGGATTCGTCGCTCGAGCAGGCTCGGGCCCAACTCGCAACGGTAGACGCCAGACTCCGTGCCCAGCATCCGGATGAAGCGACCTACGCGGCGCAGCTCGATCCTATCACAGAACTGCCCACGGTCCACTACGGCCGCGCACTGTACCTGCTCTGGGCCGTGATCGTGTCCGTCTTGCTCATCGCCTGTCTCAACGTCGCCTCTCTCGTACTCGCGCGTACGGCGACCCGTGAGGGGGAGTTGGCGATTCGGCACTCACTCGGGGGTGCCAGGCGGCGCATCATCCGGCAACTCGTCACCGAGAGCGTCGTTCTCGGAGCCGCGGGTGGAGCCGTCGGCGTGCTCGTCGCATGGGCGAGTACGCGAGCGGCCGTCGCGCTCTTCCCGGGATCGATGTACGGGCTCGCGGACGCCTCGATCAACCCGTCAGTGCTTGGGTCAACCGTACTTTTGTCGTTTGCCACGGTGCTTTTCTTCGGCTGGGCACCGGCCGTCGTCGCCGCCCGTGTGAACCTTGCTGAACGCCTCAAAGGCATCAGCCGGGGTCTTTCGCTGAACGCGAGCCGGATCTTCCATTGGCTCGTGGGGATCGAGGTGGCGCTCGCTCTGGTGCTGTTCCTGGGCGCGGGACTTCTGCTTAACAGCTTTATCCGGCTGACCACCATCGAGCTCGGGTTCGATCCGGATCAGATTCTCACGGTCAGCATCGATCTCCCCGAACCCGAGGTATCCAAGTACGGTAATGGCGAGGGGCAGATACCCGAGTTCGACCTTCACGATCGAATTATGGAGTCGGTCGAGGCGATCCCCGGTGTCACCGGAAGCTCGATCGCGACATGGGCCGCCTTTCCATTGCAGGGCGAGAACATTCGGATCGCGGTGGAGGGCGGGCATCGTCTCGGCGCTGACCAGCGACTCTTGACGGGGTGGGGGTATGTCAGCCCGGGGTACTTTGGGCTGATGGGGATTCCCCTCTTAGCTGGCCGCACATTCGGGCCGCAAGACATGTCCGGGCAGGAGGCTGTGGCGGTAGTCAGCGCGTCGGCTGCGCGGGAGTTCTGGCCGGGCGCCGACCCGCTCGGCAAACGCTTGGGGTGGGGTTACTACGACGTCGACAACGAGGTCCCTAATGGTGGGTCCTCAGAATCAAGAATCTACACCGTTGTCGGTGTGGTGGGCGATGTGGCGCGCGGAAACCTTACTATCGGCCCCGGGGCCCGTGTGTACGGCCCGACGGCGCATATTCCTTGGGAGGACGCGCGTTACGCCGAGGTGGTTGTGCGAACGGGAGACCCGTCGGCCATGGCGGAGGCCGTGCGCCAGGCCGTGCTCGGTGTAGACGAGGCCGAAATCGAAGTGAGGCGGGTCGCAACCATGGCCAATCGCTTTTCCCAGGTGCGGGCTCAGCCTCGTTTCTACGTCTTCATGCTGGGATCGTTGGCCGCGGTGTCGCTCGTCCTCGTTCTATCGGGGGTATACGGCGTGCTGGCCTATACCGTAAACCGCCGGCGTCCCGAGCTCGGGCTCCGCATGGCTCTGGGCGCGCATCCCGAGTCCGTACGCCGCATGATGCTCCGCCAGGGGCTGACACCGGTGGCGCTGGGGGCCGCGGTCGGCCTAGGGCTGACCTTATACCTCGGACGGTTCCTGACTAGCTACCTGTACGGCGTGCGCCCAGCAGACCCGTTGACCGCAGGCGTCACGCTCGCCCTGATCTTCGGTTTGGCGGCTCTGGCGTGCTATCTGCCGGCTCGCAGAGCCTCTGCAGTCGATCCGGTGGAGGCGCTTCGAACGGAGTAGAGGGGGTCTCTGGCGCCTAGTTCTCGGGCACGCCGGCTTTTCGGAGGACCTCATCACTAGAGCCCAAACAACATGAATATCCACATACCGGCAGTTCTCTCGGGAATGCTCATTCTCAGTTCAGTGTCGGCCTCACGCACCAATCGCAAGCTGTGGAGCCAGCGCTGGCCCAGCCGCTGTTACAGCGGCCTGGTGGCGACCGCAGGCGACCTGCTGTTTGCCGGCCGTAACGATGGCCGTCTAACTGCTCTTGACGCCCGTGACGGCTCCAAGCTGTGGGAGTTCATGACCGACGCGGGTGTCAACGCACCGGCCACGGTATTCGAGCACAACGGCAAGCAATACGTCGCAGTCTTTTCTGCAGGCAACCGGTTGGCCAGATCCGATCGGGGAGACAGCGTATGGTTGTTCGCCCTCCCGGATGACTAGCAGCACAGTTTGACTGGATGAAAGCCACGAGGCTCAACTCCTGTTCACCGGAGCGATGTTCTGGTTGATGTGGAATAGGTTGTTCGGGTCATAGGTCGCCTTCACTGCTGCGAGCCGCTCGTAGTTGGCGCCAAAGTTCGCGGGGGCGCGGTGGTCGTCGTCGCTGGACATGAAGTTGATGTAGCCTCCATCGCTGCCCGAGTGGGGATGAATGGCTGCGTAGTAGTCCTTCACCCACTTGGTGTTGGCTTCGTTGTCGGAAGGGTCGTCCCAGATTCCCACGATTACCGGGGCAAAGTTCTTGTCCCGGTGTCCGAAGGCGGTCTCGTCTGCGCTGACCCGCTGAGCCGCACCGTTGATCGGATGGAGATGCATGCTCGAGCTGACGTGCGGTGTTTTCTTGCCATGCTCGATGTGAGCCGCGATTGCCTCGTCGGTTAGCTCGGTGGTGAAGTCTGCCTTCCAATAGTGGTTCATGCCCTTCGGGACGAGATCGTCGAAGGCGCTTTGGAGGGCCGGGAACGGCATGACGTCGACCTGCTCCGCTTTGACTTCGGCAACGTCACGAAGTGGCTTGAGCACTTGCTCAGCCTCCTCGTGGGGACCGTTCCAGCAACTGACCAAAACGCAGAACAAATCCCCGACCCGGTCCTCCGGGATAAAGGGCAGCGGAGGAGCGATCTGCCATCCGAAGAAGCAGCCGAGCTGTTCGGGCGCAGCGGCTATGAATTCGCGGTAGCATTCCAGGACCGCTGCGGCATCGTCGAATTCATAGAACATCGGGCCGCCGACGATGTCGCCGACCTCGTGGAGCTGGAACTCGAAGCTGGTGACGACACCAAAGTTGCCCCCTCCACCCCGCAGGGCCCAGAACAAATCTTCGTTCTGGTAGTCGCTCGCAGTGACCTGACGGCTATCCGCGAGCACGACATCGGCCGACAGGAGGTTGTCGATAGTCAATCCGACGCTGCGGGTCAGGTAGCCGATGCCGCCGCCCAGCGTCAGACCACCCACCCCGGTCGTCGAGACGACGCCGCCGGGCGCTGCTAGGCCGAATGGGTAGGTCGCATGATCGACATCGCCCAACGTGGCACCGCCCCCGACCCGCGCGACCTTCTTCTCCGGGTCGACCAGAACGTGGTTCATTGCCGACAGGTCCATGACCAGACCGGCGTCCACGGTGCCGAATCCGGGGACGCTGTGGCCCCCACCACGGACTGCGAGGTCGAGGTCACCGTCCCGGGCAGCGGCGACGACGGCCATCACGTCAGCCGCATCCACGCACCGGATGACGGCGCTGGGCTTACGGTCGTGCATGGCGTTGTAGACAACGCGAACGTCGTCGTAGTCGGAATCCGAAGGGGTGATGACGCGCCCCCGTACCGCCTCAGTCAGCACTTCGATGGTGTCGCTCATTGGGTGCTCCTTTCTCGGTTTGACGAAAGATGCGCCAAGTATGCACCCTCAGGCGTTCCCGAAGCGTTCCCTCTCAGACGGCTCGTTCAGCAGGCCTGTCGCGGCGCGGAACGTCGGGAGATCATGGCCCGACGGAATGGTCTCGACGAGGTCCTCGAGTTGCTCGAGTACTTTCCGATCAGGGAATCGACCGGCGAGGGAGTGAAGCGCCCTAAGCTCCAACCAGCCCGCCCCTTGTGCCGAGGCGAGCTCGACGGCATTGCGCAGAGAAGCGGCTGCGGCTTCGGCTTCTCCGCTGCGATACGCCAGCTCCCCATCGACTCGCCACAGCTCGGCCTCGAGATAGCGCTGACTGCAGCTGTGTGACAATGAGAGCCCCTCGCGTGTGGCGGCTCGTCCTTGGTCGAACTCACCGACCGTGCCACGAGCCCGGGCGAGAAGCAGGAGACAGTAGGTCAGGTGCAGGGTCTCCCCCTCGGTACGCGAACGCGCCACCGATCGCACGATCTTCTCGATGCCCTCAGGCGATCCCTCACAGACGTCCAGCCAACCCCGAAGGGCCTCCAGGACGATTAAGAGGTAGCCCTCCGAAAGACGCTGCCACAGTACCTCAGCTTCGCCAAGGAGCTCGGCGAGGCGGGCGAGGTCTTCGGACTCGGCCGC
>JBDHGH010000177.1:0-7826 GCA_039589995.1 Gemmatimonadota bacterium
CGAGTATTCGAAGACATCGGGATGTTCGGGACGGGACTGGCCACCATTACAGGACAGGGTGAACCCGAGTCGGTGCCGGCTCTCGGGGTAACCTATGGAGTGTTCCGTACTCTGCGCATGCGCCCGGTGGTCGGCCGCATCTTCACGCCGGAGGATGATGTGCCCGAGGCGCCAAACCTCGTACTCCTCGGCTACGGATACTGGCAGTCACGTTTCGGAGGTGACCCCAACGTCGTGGGCCAAACGATCCAGGCCAACTCCGACACCTGGGAGATCATCGGCGTCATGCCCGCGAGCCTCAGAAGCCTCGGGCCCGACCCAGCTCTGATTTTCCCGTTTCGCATCGACCGCTCCACACTCTTCGTCGGGAACATCGGAGCGGGTGGCATAGCACGATTACGCGATGGCGTCACGGTCGAGCAGGCCAACGCCGACGCCGCTCGCTTGCTTCCGCTCGCCTTCGAGAAGTTCCCGGGCGGCCCGGTGGCGGAGTTTTCCGAGCGGGCTCAATTCGCTCCAACCATCCAGCCTTTGAAAGACCAGCTAGTTGGCAATGTGGCGAATCTCCTTTGGATCCTCATGGCCGGAGTGGGGGTCGTGCTGCTCATCGCGTGCGCCAACGTGGCAAACCTTTTCTTGGTCCGCGCCGACGGCAAAGAGACCGAGATGGCCGTTCGAACCGCGATGGGGGCCAGCCGAGCACGCGTCGCTTGGGAGTACCTGAAAGAGAGCCTGTTGCTCGGTGTACTCGGAGGTGTCTTGGGTCTGGCCCTGGCTTTCGTCGGCCTCGATGCGCTCGTGGCCGCAGGGCCCGCCAACCTTCCCCGCCTGGATGAGGTCACGATGAATGGGACTGTGCTCTCGTTCACGTTGCTCGTCTCGCTGGCCGCCGGCGCGTTTTTCGGAACGTTCCCGGCGCTCAGATACGGCGGCGCGGGATTGGTTGACGCCCTCAAGCAGGGTGGCAGAACGGGAACGACCGGGAAGGAGCGGAACCGGATCCAGAACGCGCTTGCCGTGACTCAGATGGCTCTGGCCCTGGTTCTTCTGGTCGCTTCGGGGCTCATGTTGCGCAGCTTCGTGTCGCTCCGGAACGACGACCCGGGTTTCAACAACCCAGAAAACGTTCTCACCCTACGTCTGACAATCCCGGGGAGCGAAGTCCCAGGTGCTGCCGACGCTGCGGCGACCCACGAGCTCATCGCGCGCCGTTTGGAAGAGATCCCTGGCGTGACTTCGGTGGGTCTCGCCACAAACATCCCGATGGGCCCGGGCGGCAACGTCAATCCTTTGTATGTGGACGGCGTGGAGTACACTGCGGATCAGGCGGCGACGATCCGCAATCACAAATGGCTCGGAGAAGGATATCTGGAAACCTTGCAGATCCCTCTCCTGCTGGGCCGCACGTTCACCTGGCAGGACATCCACGACCGGATTCCCGCTGTGCTGGTCTCGGAAAGCCTGGCGCGCGAATACTGGGGCTCGCCGGAGGCAGCGATGGGTCAACGCGTGGCAGTTCGACCCGACCCGTTGCGTTGGCACGAAGTCATCGGCGTCGTTGATGACGTTCTCGAGACTGGGCTGGGCCAAACACCCCAGTTGATCGTGTACTGGCCCCAGGTCACCCTCGCCTTTTGGCAGGGAACGACGCTGGACAACGTTCAGACGTGGCGCGGCATGGGCTACGCCATTCGAAGTCCGCGCGTCGGAACTGCCGGCTTCGAGCAGGAGGTTCGAAACGCAGTCTGGGAGGTCAATCCGAACCTCCCGGTGCGCAGCCTCCTTACTCTGGAGGAGTTGATGGCCCAGTCGATTGCGCGCACATCCTTTACCCTGGTTTTGCTGGGTGTCGCGGCGGGAGTCGCTCTCATCCTCGGGCTAATTGGGGTCTACGGAGTGATTTCCTACGCGGTGAGCCAGAGAAGCAACGAGATGGGGCTGCGGATGGCCCTGGGCGCGCAGGCAGGGCAGGTGAAGGGGATGGTGCTGAAGCAAAGCCTGATCCTCTCCGGAATCGGCGTGTCCATCGGTCTGGTGCTGGCGTTCGGCCTCACGCGACTGATGGCGGGGCTGTTGTTCGGCGTGAGCCCGGTCGACCTCGTTACGTTCGCCTCGGTGGCCGCAGGGCTGACTGGAGTCGCGGCCGTCGCCAGCTACCTGCCGGCCCGCCGAGCGGCAGCGGTCGATCCCATGAACGCGCTTCGAGCCGAGTAGCCGGTTTCGGTACGCTATTCCGCTTCCATATTGGCCAGATACTCCCGGCACTCGATCTCCTCGAGCGTCCGGGATTGGTCGGTCTGGATGACATAGTCGCCCCACTCGCCACTGGGGGCAGGCTCGAAGGTGTCGATATCCTCCACCGGTCGCATGATGACAATTACACGCGAGGTACCGGGGCGATAGGCCTCGAGATGCTCCGGCGTGCCGGTGCCGCGCTCGACGTGGAAGCCGCCTACCATATGCAGCACGAGGGCGTCCGGCTCCTGCGCCAGGTATTCCGCGATCCAGTACGCCATCGTCGCGTCCCACAGAACTTGGCTGTGCAGCTGGTTCCCCATATTGCTGTGGGATCCGACGGGGGCCTGGGGCTGCTCAGCCTCTTCCCCTTCCTCAGGCTCGGGGATCGGCAGGCCACACTTCATACCTTCTAGCTGCATCACCTCAGAGATGACTTGGATCCACTGGTCGCGGTACTCCTCCGAGGGCTGTCCGTACGGAAGCGGTGCGAGGCTGGCTAGCCCCTCGGGGCTCAGGTCGTGCAGAGACTCGCGCCCATTCATCGTAACTCGGGTCGTGTAACGCCGCGGGGCGTTCGCCGCGATCACCGCCAGCTCGTTCTTCTTCGAGAATTCGATCAGGCTTCTGTAGTCGGTCTCGTATCGGGGCCACGGCCGAGCGTCGGCCCGGAACGCCTTCTCTGTGATGAGGCCGGCCAAGTACTCGTCGAGGATCGGCTGCACGTCGCGCTGAAAGAACTCGAGCGATAGCGCCATTGGGCGGGGTGCGCTGTCGTTTGAACCGGGCGCTCCGTAGGCCGCGTACGCACGCTCGAGCAACTCGGCCTCGAGCATGTGACCGGTGGGGTCGTCGTGGGACTCGCCGATGAACGCCACCTGGACTCGAGCCATCTCAGAGATGATGTCATCGACGGAGCCTGGCTCGCCGGCCCCGGTGAACACGCGGTACTCGCCTGCCACGTAAGCGCTGTCTTCCGTCGCAGCGGAGGTGTCTTGGGCGTGCGCCGGCAGAACCACCATCAGAACGAGCGGCAAGGCCGCCAACATCTCTTTGATATCCATGGCACGGATGATATCACGGTGGTCGGCGGATGGGGAGTCTCGATGCCGACCATCGACACGACGCGCGAGCTCGCCCGGCTTACTCGGTGCGCAGTGCCTTCACCGGGTCCACGCGGGCCGCACGCGATGCCGGGATGATCGCAGCCGCCGTCGCAACCAATAGCAGGGTCACGGCGACCCCGCCGAACACCAACGGGTCCCGCGGTGAGACCTCGTAGAGTACAGGCTCCAGCTTCCCGGAAGCCAGCAAGGCTACGACGAGTCCGATCACCAGGCCCGCCGCGGTCAGCCCGAGCGCTTGCCGCATGACCATTCCCACGATGCCCTGCCGGGAAGCACCCAGCGCCGAGCGGACGCCAATCTCGTGGGTACGCTGCGAAATATCGAAGGCAAGCACCGCGAAGAGCCCGAGCGCCGCCACAACCAGGGCGAGTGTGCCGAAAACCGTGAACATGGTTGCACCCAGACGGAAATGGCGAAGCTTCGGATCGATCACATCCTGAAGTGGTCGCACGATTGCGTATCTGATGTTCGGGTCGCCGGCCATCAACTCGCGTTGCACCGCGGGTGCAAGCTCTTGGGCGTTGCCGCGACCCCGCACAAATAGTGCGCCGATGCGGAATTCGGAGTTCTGAGTCAGCGGTACGAAATACGCCCACTCCGGCCGCATGATATCGTGGTAGCGGCGGTTGGCCACGACGCCGACGACATAGGTGCACGGAGCATCTCTCGATTCGATCTGGAGGCATTTCCCCAAAGGCTCGTCCGCGCCCCAGAGGCCGCGGGCCATAGCCTCGTTCACGACGGCGACTCTCATCGCGCCAGCGCCGTCAGACTCGGTGAATCCGCGACCGCGCGTAATCGGCGTTCCCATCGTTAGGAAATAGTCCGGCCAGACCGCATCGACCCACGGACCCGGCCGCGCCGATGCGGGCAACGAGTCCAGGCCCGGCACGAACAGCTCGGCGATGGATCCCGACATGAAGGGTATGCCGTCTCCTGCGCTTCCCTCCTCGACGATCGGCAGTGCCTTCAACCGCTCGAGCGCACGTTGGTGGATTCGAATCACCTCGTCGTCCGATCGCTCCGACGGCTCGAGCTCCAGTCTGGCCACCAGCACCCCTTCGGGTACCATGCCGAGATCGATGGATTCGACATGCTGCAGGCTGCGAACCACCAGCCCCGCCCCAACCAGCAAGACGACGGACAAGGCACCTTGAGCGACCAGCAGCGCCAATCGGGTTCGCGAACGGCGCGCGCGCCCCTCCCTCATCCCTTCCTTCAGATCGTTGCTCAGGCTCGGCCGGCTGGACTGAATCGCCGGTACGAGACCCGCAGCCAGACCCGTGAGCAGCGTCAACGCCGCGGTAAAGGCCAACACGCGTGAATCCACAGGGGACGTGGCCCACGCCACGTCGGGGAGCAGCACCATCCGCACCAGCTCGCCGCCCCACGCTGCGATCAGCAACGCCACGATTCCCCCGACCCCCGCCAGCACCATGCTGTCGGTCAACAACTCGCCGATCAGCCGGCGCCGTGAGATCCCCAGCGCCAGGCGGATGGCGATCTCTTTCTTGCGTCGCGCTGCCCGGGCCAGCAACAGGTTCGTTACGTTGGCACACGCGATCAGCAAAACAACCAGCGAGACGCCCGCTAGCCAGCGTGCAACGACCGATTCCCCCGACGCGTCGGGACCGCGTTCTGTCTGGATAGGGTTCACCCCGACCGTGACGTCAGGATCAAAGCGGCCCTGCTCGATCAACTCCCCGCGACCGATGCGAAGCAGATTTGTTGCCTCGCTCTGAGCGGCTGCGAGACTGACTCCGCGGCGAAGGTGTGCGATGATTTTCAGCCAGTAAGAGGTTCGACGCCACTTCCTCGCGTCGCTTCCCAGCTCCGAGAAGCGGGCGTGCAGCGGTAACCACACGTCGACCGCTTCCAGTTCCAGGCCGGTGAATCCCTGCGGCGTCACACCGATGATCGTATAGCTCTGCCGCGCACCGTCCATGGTCCGCCCGAGCACGGACGCATCGCCGCCGAACTCGCGCTGCCAGAAACCGTAGCCGAGCACGGCGACGGGCGCCGCGCTTGGTAGATCATCCTCGCGCTCGGTCAGCCTGCCCAGCGCAGGCTGCACGCCCAGAAGCGGGAAGAAATCGCCGCTGGCAAAGCCCGCCTCGACGCGGGTCGCTCCCTCTCCGCGGCCGAGCGTGGTTTCGGTCTGGCTATAGGCGGCAACCGACTCGAAGCTCTGTGCTGCTTGCCAGTCCATGAAATCGGGATAGGACAGATAGGTAAAGTCGAACGCAGGGCCGCTGGGCCAGTGCCCATGCAGAGACAGCCGTCGCACCTGCTCCGCGTCCCTCACGTGCGCTGGCACTTGCAGCAGCAGGCGATCCACAATTCCGAACATCGTGGCGTTGGCGCCAATACCCAGCGCCAACGTCGCCACCACCGCCGCCGTGAAGCCTGGCGATTGCCGCATCCCCCTCAGCGCGTAGCCGATGTTCTGTCGCGCGATGTGCAGCGCTTCCGCCCAGCGCGCCTGGGTGACCCGGCGGCGGTCGGTGCGCTCCAACTCCCTCTTGTACTTCCGAAGATCACCGAATCGGCGATTCGCTTCGGCGCGAGCCGCTGACCTCGACATCCCCTCAGCCGTCAGCTCTTCTACCGTCATCTGGAAGTGGAAGTCCAGCTCCTCTTCCAAATCCGTCTTCACATCACGCCGCACGCCAGCGATGCGGAAGACGCGGCGAAGCCCGTCAAAGGTGCTCATGCCCGTACCTCCGCACCCAGGATCTTGAAAACCGCTTCGGCATAGCGCGTCCACGTCCGCTCGCTTGCCATCAACTGCTTTCGGCCCGACTGCGTCAGTCCGTAGTACTTGGCGCGACGATTGTTCTCCGAGACACCCCACTCCGCCTCGATCCAGCCACGTTTCTCCATGCGGTGGAGCGAGGTATACAGCGCTCCCTCCTCGATCTGCAGCGCCTCATCAGACGTCTCCCGGATCCATCGCGCCACGGCGTAACCGTGTCGGTGCCCGAAGATCAGGGATTTGAGGACCAGAAGATCTAGAGTCCCCTGTAGAAGCTTCAGCTCGTCCTGTACCATCGCTCTCCCCTCAACATTTGAGGGGAAGATAAAACACCTGGGTCAAAAGGTCAAGATTCTCGACGGCAGCCCCGCTCCGCTAGCGCGGCAAGGCGAGACAACGGCAGCCTCGATGGCGCCCGTGGGCGGGTTCATACTGAATTGGTGAATGCGCGACGCGATTCAATTCGTTGCGTAGGCGAGTTCACCGCCTTTGATGACCGCGAGCACCCTGTCCATTGCTTCAAGATCGGTCAGTGGGTTGCCATCCACGATAATGATATCGGCAAGCTTCCCGGGCTTGAGGGTGCCCAATCTGTCATCTTGTCCACACACAAACGCCGCATTGCGAGTGCTCGCCTCGATGACCTCCATCGGAGTGAGACCGGCTGCCAAGAGCAGCCGCATCTCGGTCATCGGCATACCCTGCTTGACGTCGGGGATGCCGCCGTAGTCGTTCCCGAGCGCGACGGCGCCACCTAGGGCATGGAAGCGGCGCACAGCCTCGACGTGCACGTCAACGACAATCTGCTCTACGCGTGAACGGTCGGACTTTCTGTAGAGAGTTCCGATATTCCCATCGAGAGTCGGCACCATCACGACGCCTTGCTCAACCACTCGAGCAAGTAGCGCCTCGAACTCCGGTGCAACGATATCGAACAGCTGAGTACGCGGGTCGTCGCTCTCCAGAACGCTGTTCTCTTCTTCGGGAGACAAGATCGGGAACGGCGAATGCTCTATGACGTCTACACCGGCCGGGAGAACGATCCCCTCTACCAAGTACGGCTCGAACACATGTGCCCGGACCAGCACCTCGAGGCTGTGAGCTTCCTCCACGATGGCTTGAACCCGCTCGAGGTCGAGGATGGGCCAAGGATCCTGAGGATCGCCGGGGGCAAGAGTGATCTTGATCATACTCGCCCCGCGGTTCACAAGATCAGTGACCGCGAGCCGAGCTTCCTCAGGCGTTGCCACTTCGTAGTTGAACTGGAAACCGTATACCGGGCCGGGGTAACCGCCGGGTGCGCCCTCAGGAACCGAAGCTTGAAGAAAGCTCGAAAGCTGAGCCAGCGAGGCGCCCACGTTGCACACGGTCGTGACGCCGTCAACCAAGAACGCGCGACGGGTCACAGGGTCCGCTGTGCCGTGCGTGTGCGAATTGATGATGCCCGGGAGGATGGTCCCCCCACCAGCATCAATGACCCTGGCGCTTCGCGGAATCTCAAAGTCTGCCGCATCGCCTACAGCTATGATGCTATCCCCCAGGACTACAACGACTCCATCGACGATCGGCTGCTCCCCCGTACCGTCAATCACCATTCCGTTTGCTACTACCAGCGCGCCATCCGGCACACGTGAGTCAACAGCGCACCCAGCAAGTACGAGCAACAGCGGAACCGTGTACCTCATCAGCGAGGCCGAGCACTCAATTCT
>JBDHGH010000178.1:0-7385 GCA_039589995.1 Gemmatimonadota bacterium
ATCCTTCGTTTATCGAGATCGACGAGAAGCGTGCCCTCCATTGGCTCAGGGAGGGTGACAAGATGAGCGGGTCGGTGGACTCTCTCTTCCGGAAAACCGGCATTCTCACGAAGATCGCCGCCGGCGAGGAGGGTGAGGGGATCGTGACCGTCGGTGACGCCCAAGGGAAGACGATCATGGGCGACCGACCGGAAGGGAAGTCCAAGAAGGCCGTGAAGGCGGAAGCTGCTGCTGCGGCGGCTCCGGCGGCGGAGGCTGCTGTGGCGGAGGCTACTGTGGCGGAGGCCGCGGCACCGGAGGTAGAGACTCCCGTGGTAGAGACCGCGGAGGTAGAGACCCCGGAGGCCGAAGCCCCTGAAGCGGTGCCAGCGGCAGAAACAGCAGAGGCGGCAGCTGCGGAAGCGGCAGCCCCCGAAGCTCAGGAAGCGGAGGCCGAGGCGCCCCCGGCCGATGAGGCGGTCGCGCCAGAGGCCGAGGAAGAGAAGAAGGACGAGTAATCGTAGCTCCAGATCCGGCCGCCGGTGCGGACTACTTGATCGTTGGTGAGATCAGGAAGCCACACGGTATAAAAGGAGAGTGTTACGTAAAGCCCGCGACGGATGACGTCGCGGGCGTGTACGCTACGGGTCGGGAGTTCCGGGTCGGGGATTCGCAGGGCCAGGTCGAGGGATACGAACTGAGACTTACCGTGCAGGCCGCCCGGCCTTTTAAGGGCGGCCTTATTATTCGGTTCGAGGGCGTGGAGGACCGAAGCGCGGCGGAGCCGTTGCGCGACCGAACATTGCTTCTGGCGGTCGAGGAAGTCCGACCCTTGGAGGCGAACGAGTATTTTCTCCACGATCTGAGCGGGCTGGAAGTCAAGACCATAGCCGGCGAAGTGATCGGTCGCGTCCTGGAAGTCTACGAGGCAGGTCCGAGTCACTTTTTAGGTGTGGACGACGGCGAGCGCGAGCGGTTAATCCCATTTACAGGGCAGATCGTCCGAGAAGTCGATATGGAAGCCGGCACGATCGTGATCGAGCCAATTCCGGGATTGTTGGATGTGTGACCCAGGACGCGGACCGGGTGCTGAATGCGGATCAACATCCTGACGCTATTCCCTGAATTCTTCCGGGAGGCTCTGTCGCTGGGCATTCCAGGCAGGGCGGAGCGGACCGGGCTGGCGGAGTACAACGCGATCGATTTGCGTGACTACACGCATGATCGCCACCGCACTGTGGATGACGAGCCATACGGCGGTGGGGCCGGGATGGTGATGAAGCCGGAGCCTTTCTTCGAGGCCGTGGAAGCCGCGAAACCGAAGGGCCCGATCGTCCTGTTGGATGCCCGGGGTCGCCTCTTCCGGCATGAAGACGCGGTCCGGTTGTCGACGGAGCAGGAGCTAACGCTGCTCTGCGGCCACTACAAGGATGTGGATTGGCGAGTCGTCGAGGGACTGGCCACCGAGGTGTACTCGCTCGGCGATTTCGTTCTTTCGGGCGGCGAGCCGGCTGCGCTCTGCTTGGTGGACGCGGTGGTCAGGCTGCTGCCGGGCGCGTTGGGTGACCACGAATCGGCGTCGTCCGACTCGTTTTACGACGACCCGCTTCTGTCGCCGCCGGGGTACACGCGGCCAGCGGAGTACCGAGGGATGGAAGTGCCGCCGGTTCTACGGTCCGGCGATCACGCGGCGATCGAAGAGTGGCGCCGCCGAGAGGCGGAGCGGCTGACGCGGGAGATGCGCCCGGACTTATTGGATGGGAATGCCGATCAGGAGGAGCATTAGAAGCTCGACATTCCCGAGCCGGAGCTTGGACAAGCTAGACGATGATTGTTACATTGGGGGGCTCTTAGATGAAAACGATGGTCGACGCCGGTGCAGGAGTCGGAGTTATGGACGTACTACAGCAGGTCGAGAAAGAACAGCTGCGGAGCGACGTTCCCGACGTCAGGCCCGGCGATACGGTGCGTGTGATGGTTCGCGTCACGGAGGGCGCTCGTGAGCGAGTTCAGCCCTTCGAGGGTGTGTGTATCGCTCGCAAAGGTGGCGGCCTTCGTGAGACCTTCACCGTGCGTAAGGTCTCGGGCGGTGTCGGTGTCGAGCGGATCTTCCCGATGCACTCGCCGTCTATAGCGGAAATGAAGATCCTTCGCCGCGGCAAAGTTCGTCGTGCGAAGCTGTACTATCTGCGCCAGCTCAAGGGCAAGAAAGCCCGGATCAAGGAAAAGCGCGACAAGTAAGGCCCGATCGTGGGCCGGCGCGCTATCGCCCTTACCCGTGAGCGTCGTTACTGGCGTGCGGGCTTCCAACACATTGCAGGTGTCGACGAGGTCGGGTGCGGCTCGCTAGCCGGTCCGGTCGTCGCCGCAGCAGTTGTCCTTCCCGTTGAAGGCGGTGTCAAAGGCGCCGTCGATTCCAAGCTACTCAGCCCCAGCGAGCGAGAACGTATCGCCGAGGAAGTCCTCGAGAAGGCCACAGCCGTCGGCATCGGCGCTGCCTCGGCCCGAGAGATCGAGCATCTCAACATCCGCCGTGCCACGGGTCTGGCCATGGAGCGAGCCCTCGAGCGACTGCGCGTCGAACCCGATTGCGTCTTGATCGACGGACGCCCTCAGCCGGCGCTCGGCGATCACGTCGCCATCGTCAAAGGTGACAGGAAGTGCCATTCCATCGCGTGTGCTGCGATCGTGGCGAAAGTGACACGGGACCGCTTGATGGCGCGCCTGTCCCGCAACTACCCCGACTACGGTTGGGACCACAACGCCGGATATGGGACGAAGGATCATCGTGAGGCGTTGGATCAGCTTGGGATCACTCCGCATCATCGGCGGACGTTTTTGGGGGTGCAACTCGCGCTGGACTTGGATGTTGGTGGGAACGTGGATCCGGAGGAACGCATTGGGAATGCAGATCAGGAGGAACATTAGAACAATAGAGCAATCGAATTAGGATGTTTAGAGGGAGGCACAGGCCCCACTTCGACTTCGAATGTTCTAATGTTCTATTGCTCAATTGCTCGATATTCCCTACCGAATTCGATATTCCACACTCCTACTCGATATTCCCGCCCCCCTGCCGCGCCTGCCAGAAATCCAGCCCGGCATTGGCCGTCCCCGCGTCGCCTCCCGACTCGAGTCCGATGACGCCGGACGCCGCCACCGACTGTCCTCGCAGGATCCCTCCGATCATGAAGCCATCGAAGTCTCCATCACTGTTCCATTGTGCTAGCGCGAGGAGGTCAAAGGTTTTGGCAACGGTAAGGTTGCCGCCAACACGGAACGCGTTGAAGTTCTTCAGCTTGGTGCGGTAGTCCAGCTGCAGTGAAAAACCGAACGTGCCTTCCGAAGGTCTGAAGGTGGCCGCGCCGACCAACCGCTCGTGTAGTGTTGAGTCGCGAACTTGGGGCGAGCCCAGGTCGCGCCAGACGATACCCGCGGAAGCATTCTGCGAAACGATCAGCCAGCCGGCGTTCCAGCTCCCTTCCGTCTGGCCGGGGTTCGTCCAGGTGTAGGATACACCGAAGCCGTTGGTGCCCGCTGCAAACCCGCCCGAGACCGTATATGTGTCGGCACTGCCGTCGTCCTGAAACTCGTCGTGCTGGTAGCCCAAACTCACGATCTCCCACTGCAGGCCAACGAGGTATTGAGCCAGTTTCCACTTGCCGCCTTCTGGCCGCTCACCCGTGATGTGGCCGAACAGGTGGACGGGGCGGTTGAAACCCGAGGCGCCCGGGTTCACCCAGGTGGCCGACAGGAATCCGGGCTCCGAGACAAACCTGTACTCTCGCAAGGCCGACTCTCGGGACTGGCCGGCGCCAGGACTGGCACGCGCCAGTAGCGCCGCCAGCAGGATGAGAAGTACAGGCGTTCGCATGATCGAATTTGTTCCTCTCGCTGGGGAGCGGAAGGGCGAGGGGTCGGCGTATTCTGCTGACTCTGAGGGGTCCGGGCAAGAGAGCCCCAGCCTGGCGCCCGAGAGTCCTTGACCTCCGGGGGGTACGAAGGTACTACTTGTCGTCCGCAAAATCGTCAAAAAGGCAACTGAATGACCGATAGTATGGAAACTGCCGGCTCCGGACCGGGCCCCGAAACCCTGGCCGTGGACGCCCGGGAGGTGAGCAAGCGCTACGCCCGCACCTGGGCGTTGAAGCAGGTGAGCCTCGAGGTGGCGCAGGGTGAGTTGGTCTCGCTGTTGGGTCCGAACGGCTCGGGGAAGAGCACCCTCATCCGGGTACTGACCTCCTCGACCCGGCCGACCTACGGCGAGGTGAGGATATTCGGTGAGCAACCGAAGAACGGACAGCGAGCGCGGGAGCGAATGGGTGTTCTGCCGCACCAAAGCTTTCTGTACGACGAGCTGACCGCACTGGAGAACCTGAGGTTCGCAGCCACCATGTACGGTATCGCTGCGGACAAGGACCATCTGGTCGAGGCGCTGGCCCACGTGGGTCTGGCGCACGTTGCCGACGCCCAGAGCCGCACGTTCTCCAGCGGCATGCGCAAGCGGCTCGCCCTGGCCCGGGCGACGTTGCACGACCCCGAGCTGGTGATTCTGGACGAGCCGTACGGCGCGCTCGACGTCGAGGGCATTGGCTGGGTCGACCGATTCATCGCCGAGCAACGCGACGCAGGTAAGACGCTGGTTATCGCGACTCACGAAATTGGCCGGGCACTGGCTCTGTGCGATCGTGCCGTTCAGCTGCGCGGTGGCCGCGTCATGTTCAACGGTCCGACGGATGAATACGAAGGTGCGGTTTCCGGCGCCACGGTAGCTGTGGACTTGCAGGTGGAGGGCAAATGAGCGGCGATTTCCGCCGGGCCGTTGCGCTCCTCCACAAAGACTTGCTTACCGAGAGACGGAGCAAGGCATCGTTCAATGCCATGGCGTTTTTCGCTGCCATGGTCCTCTTTATTTTCAGTTTCGCGTTGGGGCCCGACTCGCCCGGAATGACGGCGGGTGAAGGACAGACGCTGCTCCAGTACTTGTGGCCCGGGTTGCTGTGGGTCGCGATATTCTTCACGGGGGTCTTGGCCCTCGGCCGCTCGTTCCAGGTGGAGATGGAAAGCGGCGGTCTCGAGGCGTTGCGCATCTATCCGGGTGATAAGAAGGCCGTGTTCGCCGGCAAGCTCACCGCCAATTTGGTAACGCTGGCGGCGATGGAGCTGATCCTGATTCCGGTCTCGGCCATTCTCTATAACATAGACCTGTGGACGAAGATCCCCGCTTTGATGGGGATAATGTTCATGGGTAGCCTGGGGTTCGCAGCGGTGGGTACGTTCTACGCGGCGCTCACGGCGAACTTGCGGGCCCGCGATGTAATGCTACCGGTGCTCGTTTTTCCTGTACTGGTGCCGATCGTCGTCGCCGCGGTCAAAGCGACGACGCTGGTGATCCGTGGCGACCCGATGGGCGAGATGTGGACGTGGATCCGCATCATGTTGCTGATCGATGTTGTACTTTTGACCGTCTGTACCCTAACGTTCGAGTTCGCTATCGAAGACTAGGCGCTCGAGCGCCTCGTGGGTACGACTCACTAGGGACACTAGATGGGTAATATCATCATTTTCGTGGCCGTAGCTGCGCTCACGGTCCTTGTGATCTCCTACACCCTTGGATTGGCCAAGAAGCCGATTGAATCGGCGAAGCGAGGGGGGATGATCGCCGGAATCGCGGCGGTCGTTCTCATTGCCTTGGGTCTTTACCTGGGACTGGTCTGGGCGCCCACCGAGCGGATGATGGGGGACTCTTACCGCATCATGTACATCCACTTCCCCAGCTGGGTCGGCACCGCGGCGGGCTACCTGGTCGCGTTCATCGCCAGCATCGCCTACCTGAGAACTCGGAACCAGGGTTACGACTACGTGGCCGCCTCCGCGGCCGAGATAGGGCTCCTGTTCAACGCCACGGGACTGGTCACCGGGGCCTTGTGGGGCCGACCGACCTGGGGCGTCTACTGGACCTGGGATCCACGGCTCACGACCACCGCGATCATGGCGATCACCTTCGCCGGCTACTTGGTCTTGCGGGCCTTTGTCGAGGACCCGGAAGCACGTGCCCGGGTGTCGTCGCTGGTGGCCATCGTAGGATTCGTGAACGTACCGATCGTGTACTTTTCGGTGCGGTGGTGGCGAACGCTCCACCAGGTACAGTCCAGCCCGGAGACCGTCGATAGCCCGATGGTTTGGGCGCTGCGTACGATGATGGCGGCTTTCCTGTGTCTGTTCCTCTATTTGTTGATCACCCGCTATATGCTGGCGCGGATCCGTGGCGAAGAGGAACTCGAGGCTGTGAGATTGGAGGTGGCCAGTGAGTAAGGGAGCAATCATCGCCGCCCTGCTCGGGCTGGCAGCTATCGCTCTGGTTTTCGCCGTTGTACCGGGTATGCGCGATGCGGGGTATGTCATCCGCGCCTACGTGATCACCGCGATCATCCTCGCGGCGTATACGTGGTCGCTGGCGAATCGCTTGGACAAGGCGGAGAAGGGAAGGGTCGGCAAACAGGACGTGACGCCGTGAGGCGCGCGCCAGGAGACCTGGCCCCAACTTTCCTCACAGTTCTCAGTGCGCTCACGCTAGCCGCTTGCGGACAGCCGCTTCCATCGGGCACGGTCGTCATCGCCGTCGAGCGCGATCTCGGTGCGCTATTACCGGTCATCGAGCAGGGTTCATTCGATAGCGAAGTCAACAACCTCCTCTACCTGGGTCTCAACTCACAGCTCTGGGAAGATGGCGCCCTCGAGTACGTGGTCGACGAACTTTCCTTGGCGGACAATTGGGAATTCGGGCCTGACTCGCTGTCGCTGATGTATCGGATACGATCGTCGGCGGTTTGGTCGGATGGACAACCGATCACCTCGGCGGACGTCGTGTTCACCTACGAACTGATCCGCCGGCCCGAGATCGCATCGCCGCGCATCGAGTTCTGGGAAAACCTCGACTCGCTGGTGGCCGTAGATGACCACAACGTCACGTTCTTCTTCAAGCGCCACTATCCGGGGATGCTCTTCCACACAGGCATCGGCATCATTCCGGCTCACGTGTTCGACGGTCACACGGCCGACAATGCGACGCTTGCCAACCACCCGACGCTCGTCCAACCCGACAGTCAGTTGGTGGTCAGCGGACCGTTCAGCGTGGAAGAGTGGCTTCGCGGAGAACAGCTGGTTCTGGTCCCGAACCCTCGCGCGTTTATCGGTAACCCGAGCCTCGAGCGCGTCGTCTTCCGGATCGTACCCGAGGTGACCACGCGACTTGTCGAACTGGAGAACGGAAGCGTCGATGCCATCAATCCGGCGCCCGTGGAGGCGGCGGCTCAGCTCGCGGAAGATCCGCGTTTCCGGATCGAGTCGGTGACGCAACGCTATTATGACTACATCGCGTGGAATGGTGTGCGCTACGAACCGTT
>JBDHGH010000179.1:0-7281 GCA_039589995.1 Gemmatimonadota bacterium
GCACCTCGAGGATGAAGAGACATACATCTAGCCCGATCAGGTCCGCCAGCGCAAGGGGGCCAATGGGGTGGTTCATTCCCAACTTCCTGATCTGGTCGCTCGCCTCGGCCTCGGCCACATCTTCGTGCAGGCAGTAGATGGCCTCGTTGATCATGGGCATCAGCACGCGGTTGCTGACGAATCCCGGAGAATCGTTGGCGACGACCGGGGTCTTGCCGAGGTCCTCGGACAGCTTGACCACGGCTTCGGCGGTGGTGTCGTCGGTAGCCAGGCCACGGACGACCTCGACCAGTTTCATCACCGGGACGGGATTCATGAAGTGCATCCCGATCACCTTCTGGGGCCGCTTGGTGTAGGCGGCCAGCCGGGTGATGGGGATGGAGCTGGTGTTGCTGGCCAAGATGGCACCATCTTTGGCGACCTGGTCCAGGTTCTTGAACGTCTCTTCTTTGAGGCTCTCGTCCTCGGGCACGGCCTCGACGATGATATCGGCGTCGGCCGCATCGGTGACACTCGTGCTCTTGGTGATACGTCCGAGGGTCGCCTCTTTCGCCGCTTCGTCGATGACTTCTTTCTTGACCTGGCGACTGAGGTTCTTGTCTATGATCGCCAGCGCTTTGTCGAGGAAGCTGGCCTCCACGTCGATGAGCGTTACATCGAACCCGCTCTGCGCGAACACGTGGGCGATCCCGTTGCCCATGGTGCCGGCGCCTATGACTGCGGCTTTGGTGGTTTTGGTCGACATCTTTTTGCCTCGTGTTCCGAATACTCTAAAGAGAGTAATTAGTTATTAGTAATTGGTGCCTAGTAACTTCGAACTCACTAATTACTAACCGACTACTTACTACTCACTACCCGCCAGCCGGCTATCCACCAGCGGCCTGCGCTCGGCCATCTGGGTCGACTCCCTGAGACGCGGCGTCTGGTAGATCCAGACGATCAGTATCAGCGCCACGCCTGTTAGGACAACTCCAGCTTCGGGTCCGAAGACCCCTCCTGTAAACCAGTCGGGTCCAAGCTCGACCGTGTCGTAGCCGGGTACATCGAAGTCGATACCGCTGACCGGCAGGTCGAACCAACCGGCCATGACCCAGTTCCAAGCCCAGTGCAAACCGATCGCCACCCAAAGCGACCGAGTGCGCAGGTAAACTCCGGCCAGTATCACTCCCGCCAACGCGATGTTCACCAGCGCGATCGCGTCGATGTTCGGGTTGCCGAGATGGATCACAGCGAACAGCACCGACGTGACGATCACGGCGGGCCATGCACCCATGCCTTCCACCAACACCTGGAAGACGTAGCCCCGTAACATCAGCTCTTCCGCCGCCGCAGCGACGGCGAACATCAGCACCATCCCCGCCTGTATCCCCAGCCAACCCGTGACGGTCCCGGCGTCGGGTGCCGGCCTCAGCCAGCCGACGACGGTCTGGATGACGACGATCAGCGCCATGAAGGCGACACCGATTGCGGCACCCTGCAGCCAACCCCGCCACATCTCGTTCCCCAATGGAAGGCCGATGGCGGCGAAGGGCCGCTTTTCGATCCAGCGCATCATGACGGCAGAGGCGATCAGCAGCCCCGCCGTCAGTACTCCGAACTCGAGGACATCCTCCCCGAGTCCACCGATTTCGAACGAGACGACCAGCGCGACAACGAACACCAGTCCCGTTATGACGGCGAAGGCGATGACGACGAAGAGTAGAAGTCGCCAGACCGCCCGCAGCTTCTCGGGCCCGAAGAAGATGTCGCTCGCCTTCAGTTTCCCTCCCGGTGCGTCAACAAAAAGCCCTCGCAGCTAGAATAGCTCGAGGGCTCGGGGACGAATGCGCATGCTAACGAGCAGGGCCAGGCCGATCTTGACCACACCTAGAGCCAGAAAAGGCCCCACCCCCTGCGAGAATGCCTGATCGATGCTGCCCGTGACCACGGCCAGCCCGATCATGCCGCCCGCTTGGATGATCGCCATACCCGCGACCAAACCGGACGCCAACCTCAGTACTCCTCCCGTGCGACCCGCGATGACGCCGACGGCGAAAGCCGCGGCGGGAAAGGCCAGCAGGTAGCCGCCCGTAGGTCCGAGCAGATAGCCCAGACCGCCGCCCATAGCGAAGACGGGCGCGCCCAACGCTCCTACGGCCAGGTACGCGACCTGCGACGCCGCACCCAGCGCCGGGCCGAGAATCGCACCGGCCAACAACACGAACATCGCCTGCAAAGTGAACGGCACCAAAGTGCCGGGCAGCGTTATCGCCACCTTCGCGCCGAAGGCGGTGGCCATAGCGAACACCGCAACGCCGATCAGGCGACGCAGCGTTCGGCTGGTGACGATCTCTTCGCGCGCACGATTCAGCACGCGGCTTTGCGGTCCTGCGCTCAAATAGACTCCCGTTCTACGGTCCTACAGTTCACTTAGACGCGCTCGACGCTGACAGCCACCGCGTTTCCTCCACCCAGGCACAGGGTCGCGAGGCCGAGCCTCGAGTCGCGATCGGCCATCGCCCCCAACAGGGTGACGAGGATCCTGGCGCCCGACGCACCGATGGGGTGTCCCAGTGCGATGGCGCCGCCGTTCACGTTGACCTTGTCGAAATCCCACGACAGTCCGCGGCCGTCGGCCAGAGCCTGGACCGCGAAAGCCTCGTTCGCTTCGATCAGGTCGTAGTCGCCGATCTGAGTTCCATCCAACTCCATCAGCTTTTCGACGGCAACAATGGGTGCAAAGAACAGATCGTTCGGCTCGGTGGCACCGACGGAGTAGTTACGGATGCGGGCGACGATGTCGAGCCCATTGTCCTCCGCATACTTCTGCGACGTGACCACCACAGCGGCGGCACCGTCATTCAGCGCGGATGCGTTGCCAGCCGTCACGGAATACTCGGTGACTTCTTTCGGCGCGGTGTCGCCGAAGACCGGCCTCAACTTGGCCAGCGACTCGACCGTCGTGTCGGCACGCGGGTTCTCGTCCCTATCGACCACGTGGACTTTCCCCTTACGGCCGGGGATCTCGACTTTGACGATCTCGCCTTCGAATTTGCCGGCCTCCTGGGCCGCCACGGCCTTCATGTGGCTGTCGTACGCGAACTGGTCTTGATCTTCACGCGAGACATTCGCCTTCATCGCCGTGTACTCGGCATGGCCGCCCATGTGGCAATCGTAGAAGCCGCACCAGAGGCCGTCGTGGATCAGCCCGTCAACCATGTTCTTGGTGCCGAACTTCACCCCATCGCGATAACCGAACAGGTAGTACGGCGCGTTGGACATCGACTCTTGGCCGCCGGCCACCACGACTTCCTGATCGCCCGCCTTGATCGACTGCGCCGCCAGCATGACCGACTTGAGGCCCGAGCCGCATACCTTGTTGATGGTCACGGCCGGGGTGGTGGCCGGGATTCCAGCACCGATCGCGGCCTGGCGCGCAGGCGCCTGGCCCACGCCGCCTTGCAGCACGTTACCCATGATGACGTCCTGCACCTCGCCGGGGTCGATGCCGGCGCGGCTCACGGCCTCCTTGATCGCGATGGCCCCCATCTGCGGAGCTTTCAACTTGGCGAGACCGCCGAGAAAGCGACCGACGGGCGTTCTGGCGTAGCTGACGATAACAGGAGTTGTTCTTGGGTCTGACATTCGTCACACCTATTCAGGCTAGTCCGGCCGCCGAGCGACCAGAGTAGGTTTCTTTTCCTGGGGAGCGAGATAGCCCCAGGCGATGTTGGGGTCGTGCTCAAATAACAGCAAAGTCCGTTCCCGGGTTGCCCGGTCCAGTACCTGCCTTTTTGTCTCCAATGTCACCAACGGTTCGACATCGTAGCCCATGATCCAGGGCAGCGGAAGATGGGCGGAAGTGGGCACCAAATCGCCCAAATAGAGCGCCGATTCGCCCTGCGATTCTATCAGCACCGACTGGTGGCCCGGCGTGTGTCCGGGGGTGGGAAGCACCCGAATTCCAGGTATGATCTCGACCACACCTTCGACGAACTCGAACAGGCCCGCCTCGTTCAGCGGCTCAAAATTGGGCAGCAGGTAGCTGGCCCGAACCCGCTCGTTTTGCAGGTGAGCGAACTGCCACTCGCCCAGCTGGACCACGTGCCTGACCCCCGGGAACGAGGGCTCGACCGTCGCATCCTCCCGCACGACCGTGTCGCCGCCGGCGTGGTCGAAATGAAGGTGCGTGTTGATGACCAGGGTGACATCCGACGGCTGGAATCCAGTCTCGCGGATCGCGTCCTCCAGAGCGGTGGGGTCGCCGTCGTTTTCGATGCCGTATATGTCGAGGAACTTCTGGTCTTCCTTGTTGCCGGCCCCCGTATCGATGAGCACCAGCTCCGAGCCAGCCTCGATGAGCAGCGGCCGCATGGCCATGGGTATGCGGTTCCGGTCGTCGGGGGGCATCTTCTTCTGCCAGAGCGGTTTCGGCACGACACCGAACATGGCACCACCGTCCAGGCACTGTGTTCCAGCGTCCAGGGCATGAAGGCGAAACGCGCCCAACTCTCGGGTCTCTACCCGCGTCATGTCACGGTTCCGGCTTCTGGCAATCGTCCTCCTCGACCTCTTCGGTTGGAAATTCGCCTTTGAGATACGCCTGCAGACACCCCCACCTCTCGACGCCTTCCTCGCCCAAACGCTTGAGGAAGTGGCCGAACAATTCGGCCGTCGCCCGAGCGTCCGGTCCGGCACGGTGCCAGCGGTCGGCCGTAATCGCGTAGTGGTCGGCCAACGCATGCAGGCTGCGGCGTTGCAGCTCGGGGTGCAGTCGTCGGGCCATGCGAAGCGTGCACAATCGCTCGCCGCCGAGCCTGCCGCCGAGACACCGCTGGTATTCAGCAGCCAGGAACCGCCAATCGAAGCTGACGTTGTGGGCGACGAACACCGCGCCCTCCAACGCCCGGCGTAGCGGCTCGGCCACCTGTGTGAACGTCGGGGCTTCGGCCACCATCTCGTCGGTGATATCGGTCAGCCGCGACACTGTCGGCGGAATCGGCCGCTGCGGGTTGATCAGCGACTCGAAACTGTCGACGATCTCGCCTTCCCGCACGCGGACCGCTGCTACTTCCGTCAGCCGGTCCCCTCTGGCCGGCGATCCGCCCGTCGCCTCTACGTCGACGACCACGAAATCCAGTTCGCCCAGCGGTACCTCGGAATATCCCTCGGGCGCGCCCCTAAGCAGCCAGCCACCGCTGCTGGCCTCGAAGCGTGGGTCTCCGCGGAGCACCTCGTGCACCAACGAGGCAGCCAGCGGAGCCGGGCCGTAGCGCATGCCGAGAATCTGCTCCGCCAGAGCCGGCGGCTCGGCCGGTCCATCCGTGAGCATCGAGACCGCCCGTTCGCGCAGCAGTGGGAGATCGTCCCAGCGCACTCCCAGAGCACCGTTCATCGGCGAGCCCGTCCCGCGGGGCCGTCGAGAGAATCGGCGGTTCCTATCCGCAGCGAGCGAGTCGTCCTAGGCACGGCGGCGAGGCTGGGGCTGTCAGGACCGATACCGGCACTGGACGTCGCTCCGGCGGCGGGGAAGCCATCGGGATACGACGCGGTTAGAGGTGACATCGCGACTCAAAATACGCCCTGTCGGGGACCGGCGCAAACCGCCTTAGATCGTTGTTTTTGGCCGATTTACAGGGCTATTCGGCTGGCTTCAGAGCGTCCGCCAGCCGCAGGTAGTCCACGACCGGCAGAGCGTCGGGCCGGGTGGCCGGATCGATATCCAGAGAGTGCAACAGGCGGGCCGCCTCTTCCACGCTCAGGGCGTATTCGGGCGCCTGGCGCAGCACCTTCTGAAGCTGCTTCCTCCGGCGACTGAAGGCCGCCCGGGTCAGCCTTCGGAACGACTGTTCCTGGGTCGGGCTGAGCGGCGGGGGTGAGATCGGCTCGAAGCGCACGACGGCCGAATCCACCTCGGGACGGGGGCGGAAAGCGTGGCGCGAGATTGTGAAGAGGGTTTCCAATCGCGCCACCGCCTGGACCCCGACGGTCAGAGCGCCGTAGTCCTTGGTGCCGGGCCGGGCGGCCATGCGGTCGGCAACTTCCTTCTGCACGGTCAGCACCATGACCTGCGGACGCGGCCGCGCCTCCAGGACGTGGAAGATCAGCGGGGTCGTGATGCCGTACGGGATGTTGCCGATCAGCTTGAACGCGTCGTTGCCCGCCGCTTCGCTGGCCGCGATCTCCAGAGCGTCGCCGTGGAGAACCTCCACGTGCTCGCGTCCAGCATATTCTTCTCTCAGCTGTGCAGCCAGAGTGTCATCCAACTCGACCAGAGTCAGGTGACCCACGCTATCGACCAGGTGTCGGGTCAGCGCACCGGTCCCGGGCCCGATCTCGACGACATGGTCCGTCGGCTGGGGCTCGAGCGCCTCGACAATCTTCCGTTGCAGGTTGGGATCGATAAGGAAGTTCTGGCTCAGCGACTTCTTGGCGGAGTGACCGAATACATTCATGGAGAAGACGAATCAGGGCCGCAGCACAAAGGCGGTCTGGTCGTCGGGCGCCGTACCCTTCTCCCTTCCCCGTGCCGCGAACATCGCGTCCACCATCTCGGCCGCCGTGTCGTTGCGATGTTGGGTCACGGCTTCGAGGATAATGCCCTCGGTATTGACCAGCGATGGGTTCGTCAGCCCGTCCGTGAAGAGGCAGAGCACGTCGCCGGGCGCCCACTCGACGAGAGCCTCGCCGTAGCCACCGTACTCCGCGATCCCCAGCGGCGGGCTAGTCGCGACCAAGCGTTCCGGCGCGGCCGTTCCATGCAGACGAAACGCGTGGGCGTGGCCGGCATTCGCGTAACAGAGTCGCTCGCGCAGCGGGTCGATGACGCCGTAGAAGATCGTCATGAACATCTCGGTGCTCTCGAGCTTCTGGATCAGCGCGTGGTGCAACGCACGCAGCAGATCGCCCGGCGAGGTGGTCTCGCGGGCGTAGATGCCCATGACGCTCATCGACAGCGCCATGATCAGCGAGGCGCTGAACCCGTGCGATGTCACGTCGCCCAGCATCGCGCCGATCTTGCCGTCGGATAGCTTGAACAACTGATAGAAATCACCGCCCACCGGTCGAGCAGGTTCGCAGCGCGCGGCCACGTCGGCAACCTCGGTGAACTCGCTGAGATCCGGCAGCAATTTCATCTGCAATTCGTAAGCGAGCTTCAACTCGCCGATCAACTTCTCGCGGGAGAGGGCCTCCTCGAACAGCCGCAGATTCTCGATGGCGCTGCCGATCTGCCGCGCCAACGTCATCAGCAAGCGGGTCTCGCCGACATCCGAGATCACCGAGCCGGTTCGACTCCCGATG
>JBDHGH010000180.1:0-7172 GCA_039589995.1 Gemmatimonadota bacterium
CTCCGAAAGACGCTGCCACAGTACCTCAGCTTCGCCAAGGAGCTCGGCGAGGCGGGCGAGGTCTTCGGACTCGGCCGCGATGATTGCTGCGTAGGTGATGACATACCCCAACGTCATCAGGTGATCGAGATCGGCCGCGATCTCAAGAGCAGATCGGGCGGTCTCGTTGGCCCGGCCGGCGTCTCCGGCCCACAGCTCGACCCACGCCAGCCGTACGAGGCAGACCGCCCTCGGGTCCTGGGCGTACAACGCCAGGTGCTCGTCACGATGGGTTGCGTCATAATCTTGAATGGCGCCATCGAGGTAGTTCCGCGCCATGGCTAGATCGCCACGCCAGAACGCAGCAACACCGAGAAGATATCGGCCCTCCGTCCTGGCGATCGGATCACGGGTCTCATCGTCGAGGAGCGCCTGGCCGAGCTCACTGCAATCGTCGAAGCGGCAGCCCTGCAGCCGGGCGAGGCCGAGACCGCGGAGAATCGGTGGGTCCACGGATCGGTCAAGCTTGCGGCAAAGCGAACGCGCTCGTTCATAGAGTTGGTGCGCACTGTTGGAGCCGTAGCCCTCGAGGGCTACAAGGGGTGATCCGAGAGCGATCCGGACGTCTAGCTCGAGCGCATCGCGGTCGGGCGACGTGGGCAGGTCGGCGAGCAGTGAGAGCGCTCGCCGAAACATGGTGACCGCTTCATCGAGGGCCGACACCGCCACCGCTCGGGCCCCCGCCATACGGTAGGCGTCGATGGCCGGTTCGACCATGCCGGCCTGGTCGTAGTGTGCGGCCAGTTGCGGACCCGCCGCGTCGATGTCGTTTCGGACCTCGACGGCGATCGCCTCGGCGACGGCCCGGTGGAGTTGACGTCGACGGGCCGGACTGACCATCTCCAGGGCAACTGCCCGAAGCTTGTCGTGACTGAAATCGTATGTGAGGCCCTGATCGCGGATGATCCGTCGACGCCAGAGTTCATCGACATGGTCAACCAGCTCGTGCTCATCGATCCCAGTAGTCGAGACCATCAAACCCACCGAGAAGGGTCTGCCGATGACTGCCGCCACCTCGGCGAGTTGGCGAGCCCCGTCAGGTAGCTGGCTCAGTCGGGCACGCAGCACTGCCCGCATTGTCGGCGTGAGCACTGGCTGACTTCCATCAGGTGTGATCCCGGCTCGAAGGGCTTCGATGACGAAGAGTGGATTGCCCTCGGTCTCGCTCCAGAGTCGTGCAGCCAGTTTCGGGTCAATTCTGTCTTCAGCGCCTAGCCGAGCAGCGAGCTTCGCCGTGGTGGCTTCATCGAGCCGGTCGAGTGGCACGGTGGTCGCTGCCTGGTCGTGGACCAAAGCGTCGGCGAGTCCAACGAGGGGATGATGCTCTGGGATCTCCTCGGAGCGGACGGTACCCACGATGAGGACCGGTGCCGTCTGTCCGGAACGGACAATGAAACCGATCAATTCGATGGTCTCGGCGTCACACCACTGCAGATCGTCGATGATCAGCAAGCGCGGACGGTCGCCGACGGTGATGGCTCGGTTCACGGCATCGAACAACCGATGGCGCTGAGCCGGGTCGCCCGGCTGCTTCGGTCCAGATGGCTGGGCAGCATCCAGGAGTTCGGGCAGAAGGCGAGCGAGCTCGACCCTCCAGACCGGCTCGAGCGTGTCGATGTGGCTCCGAAGAGCATCCGATCGGAGTAGGTCGACGACAGGACCCCACGGCGGCCTGCCTGCCGCCTCGTACGCACGAGCCGATGCTACCACGTGTCCGTCTGCTCGAACGCGCCTGCCGAGTTCCATTGCGAGACGGGACTTCCCGATCCCCGGTTCTCCGGTCACCAACAAGAGATGCGCCCCACCCTCTCGCGCGATATTCCAGGCCTCGTGGAGCTGGCTCAACTCCAGGTCACGGCCCACGAAAGGCGCCTGCGCGACGGGTGCCGGATCCTCGCCATGCACTTCGACGCGGTTGATCCTGCTGGCCCGGAGCTGTTGGTACATGGCCCCGATCAACTCACCTGGTGCCACCCCCAGGTCGCGCTCGAGCACCTCCGCGTACCGGTGGTAGGAGCGCAGCGCGGCGGCCCTGTCCCCAAGTGCGACGTGTGCTTCCATCTGAACTCGAACGGCGGCCTCGTCGGTCGGCTCCAGCCCGAGGACGCGTCGGGCACTCTTGATCGTGTCCTTGTGATCGTTGCGCCCGGCAGCCTCTTCTGTCAGCCGCACGAAGGTGTTGTACGCCTCAGTTCGAAGTTTCGCTCGCTCGTTCAGGACCCAGTCGTCGTAGCAAGCGGGAAGGAAATCGCCCGAATAGAGGCGCGCGGCGAACTCGAGATCACCGACCGCCATCGCATCGCGGAACCTCAGCACGTCGACTTCGCTCGGCCCAGTCGGAATCCACCGCACAATCTCATTATCGATCTCGACGAACTCACCGATGTCGGGAAGGGAATGACGGAAGTCGTGGAGGAGCTTTCTGAGGTTGGTGCGCGCTTGACGTTCGGTGGAGTCGGGCCAGAGCTCGAACGCGAGCCGCGACCGATGCTGCAGGTCTCTCCGGATCGCGATCAACGCCAGAGACCGTTGTAAGCGAAGAGAGTTGAAGGCGCGAAGACGCCGGCCGTCCAAGATGATGTCGACTACACCAAGAAGGCGGACCTCTAACCGCGCCGGCGGTCCGCCACCGACCCCGCTCGTGTCACCCGGCATACGGCTCCTCTGGTTGCGGTCCGCGCTAGCCTTCGATCTGATCCGGGCCTGAAAGTGTGTCATTCAGGCGGTCAACGGCAGGAATCAGAGGAAGCACGAAGGGTTGGCACGAACATCCGATGCAGCTCCAAGTCGACGCAAGCGGAAGATTGTGCCGCAATTGTGACTTAACCCACGAGAATCATTCGCGCCGGCCGCAGCCGTCGTCGACATCGAACCGACAGCCTAGGGGATGAAGCTGTAACACAACCTGTAACATCGCCCACCGGCGCTGGCTAGCGCCCACCAGCGCAGACTCGGTGAAAACACCCTATTTCCAGCGCCCACGAGCGCTAGTCTCATATCTTATAAGCGTGAGGTCGGTAGTTCGACTCTACCCAGGCCCATTGTTGGAAGTCGAAACCCCGTCGGGCCCCTTGTCAGCCGCGATCGTGCGGTTCCGATTCGGGCGGGTTCTCGTCCTCGTCCTCGGCCTCGCCGCTTGCGGGCGGCGAGCGGGTTGCCGCTTCACCGCTGCGGCGTTCGGCCTTCTCCTCATTCTTCTTCTGCTTCCTCAGCTCTCGCTGCTTCTTCTCGAAGCCGTAGTTCGTGCGTCGCGCCACTGTCCCTCCGGATGAATTCGACTCGCGTCCTCCCGATTGGAGCTCGCGCGCTTTTGGGAATGAAGGGGTCCTACGAGCTGCCCTCCGGGGGAGGGCGCTCGTAGTCCAGCCCCTTTAAACGTATTGGCCCGACGGAAGATGTACAGGACGGAGCCCAGGCCGTTGCAGCTGAGGCTGTGCCGGGGTGTCACCGTAGTGTATCTTTGGTCGTCGCAACACCCAACTTAGTGGGGACCTCTCGTTGACATCCGGCTGAATGCAGCCGGCACGATTCCGGTCGCCTCCTCTGAGCCCAACTCTGAGGAGGTTTGATGTCTGTATACCCGCGGTTCTCTCCATCGAAGGAATCCGTCGTCGATCACCAGGCCGCCGCCAAGTCCCCCCCGGCGGTGTTCACCCAGCCACGATCCAGCGAGGAACAGTCACGAGGCGCAACCGCAGTCGTCTATTGCGAAGCGAACTTCGGGGCCATCGACGGCAAGACGGCCAATGGGCTGGTGCGCCACTCGGAGAAGTACGAGATCCTCTCGGTCATCGACAGCGAGAAGGCTGGTTTCGATGCGGGCATGGTGCTCGACGAGGAGCCGAACGCCATCCCGATCTGTCGCGACCTTAGCGACGCACTGGCGTGCGCCGGGAGTGTCCCCGACTACTTCATCTTCGGGATGGCTCCGGCGAGCGGGATGTTGTCGTCTCACGAGCGCGGCCTCGTGCTCGAGGCGATCGACCTCGGAATGAACGTCGTGAACGGTCTGCATGAATTCCTGAACGATGACCCGGTGTTTGCCGCCGCGAGCGCAGCAAAGAACGTGCAGATCCTCGACGTTCGAAAGCCGCGCGCCAAGAAGGACCTGCGGCTGTTCAGCGGTCGCATCGCCGACGTCCTCTGCCCGCGTATCGCCGTGCTCGGCACCGACTGCGCCATCGGTAAGCGCACCACGGCTACCGTGCTGACGCGCGCCCTCAACGCTCGTGGAGTGAATGCGGTGATGGTCGGAACCGGCCAGACCGGCTTGATCCAGGGAGCCCGCTACGGCGTCGCGCTCGATGCCATCCCGTCACAGTTCTGCGCGGGTGAATTGGAAGCCACCATCCTGGAAGCGTTCGAAAACGAGAACCCCGACGTGATCGTCATCGAAGGGCAGGGCGCGCTGAGTCACCCCGCCTACTCGACCTCGAGCTTCATCCTTCGAGGCAGCTGCCCGGACGGCGTCGTGTTGCAGCACGCACCCGGCCGGACCAGTCGCTGCGACTTTGCACAGATGGCGATGCCGACGCCGGCCTCCGAGATCAACCTCATCCAGACCTTCGCCGACACGAAGGTCATCGGCCTCACGATCAACCACGAGAACATGACCGATGCCGAGGTAGAGGAGGCCATCCTGCTGTATGGGCTGGAACTCGGCATCCCCGTCACGGATGCGCTGACCCGTTCACCCGAGCGGTTGGTGGAGATGGTAATGCTGGCGTTCCCAGACCTCGAGCAGGAGCCGACCGCCGCCGCACGATGACCGGGCCGCGATTGGAGATCGACCTCGACAAGATCTACCACAACGCCCGGACACTGGTCCAGCGGCTGGCCGAACGTGGCATCTCGGTCACGGGCGTTACGAAGGCGACCCTCGGCTCACCCGAGATCGCCCGCGCTTTGCTCCGGGCGGGCGTGAGCGGGTTAGGTGACTCCCGCATCGAGAACATCGAAACCATGCGTCGGGCCGGCATACCGGCGTCGATGACACTGATTCGCTCTCCGATGGTCAGCCAGGCGGACCGAGTCGTCATGCACGCCGACGTGAGCTTCAACACCGAGCTGGATGTCATCAGCACGCTCTCCTCCTCCGCGCTGGCGGCGAGGCGGACGCACGGGATCGTGCTCATGGTCGAGCTCGGCGATCTCCGTGAAGGCATTATGCCGGGCGACCTGGTGGACGTCGTGCGTGAGACGCTTCGCTTTCCGAACATCGCGTTCAAGGGCATCGGCACCAACCTCGCATGCCGCAGCGGGGTGTCGCCCGACGCCAAGAACATGACCGAGTTGTCCGCGCTCGCGAGCTTGATCGAGGCGACATTCGGCGTGACGATCGACATCGTGTCGGGCGGGAACTCCGCCAACCTCGAATGGGCCCTTGGCATCGCAAACAGCGGGCGGATCAACGATCTCCGCTTGGGCGAGGCGCTCCTGCTGGGTCGCGAGACGCTTCATCGCCAACCGATCGACGGGCTGCACACCGACGCCATCACGCTCATCGCCGAAGTAATCGAGTCTAAGGTCAAGCCATCACAACCCTGGGGCGAGATCGCACAAAACGCGTTTGGAGAGCAGCGACCCACAACCGATCGGGGCCAGATCTCACAGTCGATCCTCGCGATTGGTCGCCAGGACACCGACTGTTCCGGCCTCCACGCGTCTCCCGGAATCGAGGTCCTCGGCTCCAGCAGCGACCACCTCATCGTGGACTCTGGTGGCGAACGGCTGCCGATCGGTAGCGAGGTGCCGTTTCAGCTCAACTACAGCGCGCTGGTCCGCGCCATGACCTCGCCCTTCGTCGCCAAGGTCGTGACGGTCCCCCCGGACGACCGCCTGGATCGGCCCGATCCTGACGAGCGCCGAGTTGCGATTGCCGGCTGAGTTCCCATCATGAGCAGACCCGAATTCCCCGTCTTCGATGGCCACAACGATACGCTGCTCGACCTCCATGTTCCCAAGAGGGGCGGAGGACGCTCGTTCTTGGTCGAGAGCGATACGGGACACATCGATCTGCCGCGCGCTGAACGCGGCGGGTTTGCCGGCGGTTTCTTCGCCATCTTCGTTCCGCCACTCGCGGTGGACCCGTCCGACGACGCGGTGCCAACGGGCGCGCTGCCCGCCAATCCGGCGCTGGACCCGGCATACGCGCGGTCGTTCACGGAGGACGTAATCGCACGCCTGTTCCTCCTGGAAGAAGAGGCCGAAGGTCGGTTCAAGGTCGTCCGAACCGCGGACGAACTCGACCGCTGTCTCGCCGAGGGGATCATGGCCGCCATCCTCCATTTCGAGGGCGCGGAGGCGATTCATCCGGACCTGGGCGCGCTCGAGGAATTCTACGAAATCGGGCTCCGTTCGCTCGGGATTGTGTGGAGCCGGCCCAACACATACGGCGAGGGTGTCCCCTTCATGTTCCCCGGAACACCGGACGTCGGTGCGGGCCTGACCGAGCGCGGTCTGGAACTGGTCCGCGAGTGCAACCGGCTGGGTATCCTCGTCGGTCTGTCCCATCTCAACGAGCGCGGTTTCTGGGATGTGGCGGAGCACTCCACTGCGCCCCTCGTCGCCACGCACGCGGCGGTCTACGCCCTGTCCCGATCCAGCCGGAACCTGACGGACGGACAGCTCCGGGCCGTGGGTGAGACCGATGGGGTCGTCGGCGTCAACTTCCACGTTGGCTTTCTGCGTGACGACGGGCAGCGCAATCCGGACACGCCGCTCTCAGTCCTGGTCCGGCACATCGACTATATGGTCGATCTCATCGGTATCGAGCACGTGGCATTCGGCTCGGATTTCGACGGGGCGATCATGCCGGGGCGGTTGGGTGATGTAGCCGGTTTGCCGCTGCTCATCGAAGAACTGCGGAGGGCCGGCTACGACGACGACGCACTCCACCGTCTGACGCATGAGAACTGGCAGCGTGTGTTGCGGGTGACGTGGAAGTGACCGCGCGCGAGCCGAGTTAGGACTAAGCTGTATCACGATCTGTATCATCGCCCACGAGCGCTGACGAGCGCCCACGAGCGCAGAATCGGCCAAATCCCCCTATTTCCAGCGCTCACGAGCGCCCACGAGCGCTCGACTCATATCTGATAAGCGTGAGGTCGGTAGTTCGAGTCTACCCAGGCCCA
>JBDHGH010000181.1:0-10993 GCA_039589995.1 Gemmatimonadota bacterium
TGGATGAGGCACGCATCGAAACGGGGAGCAAGCGTGCCGACGCCGCGTTCGTAGCGGGCAAGTACTTGTCGCCGCGGCTCTATGTCGCCTACGGCATCGGTCTGTACGAACCGATCAATACCCTACGCGTTCGCTACCTGCTTTCGCCGAAATTCACGCTTCAGACCATCACGGGAGACCGGACGGCGACCGACATTCTTTACAGAATCGAGCGCTAGTTGTCTGGAGCCCCTACTGGCCCAGCCGAAGCGTCTCTCCCGTGATACGAACACGCCCCGTGACGACCTCAGTGGTCGGAGCGTTGGCGTACCCGCTGAATCCCGGTTGTTTTCCGCCCACGCTTATTTCGAATGTGCCCGGCTCTACGACCCTGCGGTACTCGGAGTCGATCATCGACAATTGACGCGGGGACAAGGTGAACAACACACGGCGTGTTTGCCCGGGCTCGAGTCGCACCCTTTGGAAGCCCTGTAGGGATCGGATGGGGACCGGGGTCGATGCGTCGAGGTCCGTCACATAAAGCTGAACGACTTCCTCACCGACGAGCTGGCCGGTATTCTCAACGATCACGCTCAACTCGATATCATCACCGTTTGTGACCGTAATGGGCAAGTCGAGATCGCGATACGCGAACGTCGTGTAGCTTAGTCCGTGCCCAAATGGGAAGAGCGGTTCCTCCCAGAAATAGCGATAGGTCCGGCCTTCCATGTCGTAGTCGTCGAACGGAGGGAGTTGGTCGGTCGACTTGTAGAACGTGATGGGTAGCCTGCCCGCCGGGTTGTAGTCACCAAACAGCACGTCGGCGACAGCCGTGCCCGCAGCCTGCCCGGGATACCACGCCTCGACGATGGCCGGGACGTTCTCGGCGGCCCAGTTCACGGCCAGGGCGCTGCCATTGAGCAGCACGAGCACGGTCGGCTTTTCCAGTTCGACGACCGCGCGCATCAGGTCCCGCTGCGAAGCCGGCAATCCGATATCTAGCCGGTCCCCTCCCCTGAAACCCGGAACAACGACGGGCATCTCCTCCCCCTCCAGGCGAGGAGAAAGACCCATGAACAGGATGACTGCATCGGCTTGCCGTGCTGCGACGAGCGCCTGCTCCTTCAGATCGGGTTCGGGTGGTGACCAGACAAACTGCACAACAGCATCGGAGCGCCGGTCCCAGTACTCGATCCGAATGCGGTTGGGCCGATCGGCACTCAATTCGATATCTCGCCACTGGGTCAGCACAACATGCCGGTCAGAGAACTCGACCACCAACGAATCATCGACGAACAGCCGAGCGCCCCCGAGAGCTCGGATCCCCAGCGCGTAGGTTCCCGTGGTTGGTACGGTCAAGATTCCCGTCCACCGGACACTGAAGCTATCGGGGCGCATGCCGACCAGCGGCGGTTCGTCCCACCAGGCGAAATCGACCACGTCGTCTATTTGCGTCGCCTTGGGCGAGCCTTCGAGTTCATGGTTGTCGAAGTACTCCGCAAGCAAACCGCTGGCAACACCCTCTTCGGCGGAGACGGACAGAACTCCGGCTGGCACCAAAACCATCGAAGGCATGTTCTCAGCCAGATCGGTGCCTCTAGCGTACAGGACCCGCGTCTCCGGCCCCGCGGCCCGGCGAATCCCTTCTAATGGAGTTGTCGGGTCGGAAGGCAGTCCGTTGTAGTTACCCAGCAGGACATCGACATCGTCGGCATTGGGCCCGATGACAGCCACGGTGCCCAAGCGCTTCGACAACGGTAGTAGACCGGCTTGGTTCTTCAGGAGAACGATCGACTGGCGGGCTGTCTCGAGGGCTAGCCGCCTGTGTTTCTCAGAATCGTTGTCGCTGTAGGGGATAGACTGGTATCGCACCAACTCGGGCGGGTCGAACATCCCCAGCATGAAGCGGGCACGCATAAGTCGCCCGAGGGAAGAATCGATGGCTGCCTCGCTGATCAGCCCCTGCCTGACCGCGACCACCAGGCTGTCGTACGCGACTCCGCAGTTGAGATCCGTGCCCGCGGCAACGCTCATCGCCGCCGCCTCTGCTGCAGTGCCGACCACCTTGTGGTGGCTATAGATATCCGAGATCGCCCAACAATCGGACACCACGTACCCATCGAAGTCCCATTCCCCCCTCAGGATGTCTTCCAATAGGGCGAAACTGGCACAGGCGGGATCCCCCATGTAGCGGTTGTAGGCGCACATCACGGATTGGGCGTGGGCATCGATGATCGAAGTGCGAAACGCGGGCAGGTACGTTTCTCGCAAATCCCGCTCATTCACAACGGCATCGAACGTGTGGCGCTCTGGCTCGGGGCCGCTGTGCACGGCGTAGTGCTTGGGAGTGGCTACGGTCTTCAGGTAGGTGGGGTCGTCGCCCTGCAGGCCTCGAACGAACTGCACGGCAAGCGCTCCGGTCAGGAACGGATCCTCGCCGTACGTCTCCATACCGCGTCCCCAACGCGGGTCTCGAAAGATGTTGATGTTCGGCGACCAGAAGGTCAGCCCCTCGTAGATTCCGCGACGCCCCCTTCGGGCCGACTCGTGGTGCTTCGCCCGGGCTTCATCCGAGATCGCGGTGGCTACGCGAAGCATCAGCTCGGTATTCCACGTCGCTGCCAGCCCAATCGCCTGAGGAAAAACCGTTGCCCGGCCCGCACGCGCGACGCCGTGCAAAGCCTCGTTCCACCAGTTGTACTCCGGAATCCCGAGTCGCTCGACCGCCGGTGCGTCATACAGCATTTGCCCGACCTTCTCTTCGAGCGTCATACGCGAGATGAGATCCTCCACACGACGATCGATAGCGAAGTCGGGGTTCAGGTACGGCGGGCGACTGGTATCCGGATTCGGCTGTTGGGGTGCCGTTGAACAAGCAACGAGAAAGCCGGCGATAAGTGACACCGACCGGGCTCTGGGGCGCGAGGACACTAGAACCTCCTAGTCGGCCTTGTTGGGAGTCAGGAGAACGTGAGTAATAGAGCAATCGAGACTGCGAGTTTCAAGTGAGATCGTTGTGGAGACACCCACCTAGCTCGCAGTCTCGGTTGAGACACTACGGTCCGCCGACTACTCGGTGGCTAGGAGATTTATCAGCGAAGGGCTGGCGATCTGCCCTGCGGCCAATCTTGCCCATAGCGTCGTGTCAGAGGACACCCTTTCGAGGCGCCTCGCCCCAGTTACCGGGACGTCGGACAACCCAAGACTCTGCTTTTCGGGCGGCCCGAGAAGACCCGGCTGGTGGCACGTTATTGGCAAGCTGGGCAATCGAGCACCGCGGGATGCGTATGCCCTACCACAGCACGAGATCGACCGATGGCTGAACTCATCGTAGGTGCCGTCGCCGCCGCCGGACTGCTCTTAGTCGTGCAGTTCGCCCGCAGATACCGCACAGCCGTATTGTGGTGGCAATGGGTCCTCACAACACTCGCCCTTCTCTACTCGATCCTGGCGGCATCGCGAGCGGATACGGCTCCCAACTCGAGATCGCGCGTTTTGGAAACTGGACGGCGAGAAGACGGTTACCGGGGAGCGGATGTAGACTGTCTGTCGAGTAGGTGAGTAAACGAGTAATAGAGCAATCGAGACTGCGAGTTTGGAGTTTCCGGAGTCTGAGATTCAAGGTCGGATACGAGAGGGACGAGATGAGTGATTCGGACGGAGGAAACGGGCTAGACCGGAGAGAATTTCTGAAGATCTCTGGAGTGGCCAGTGCGGTGGTGGGTGGCACCGGGCTCGGGTTGTTTGGATATGCCGCGGGAAAAGACCCGCAGACATATCTCGGGTGGCAGAACGAGGAGGGGGCCAGCGAGATCGTCGATCATGGCAAGTACGAGGTTGACAAGCCGACCTACGAAAAGGTCGGACCCACGAGTCGTCCCGACGCCCGGGTAGAAAACATCTTTTCGAGGCGCGGTCGGTTCATGCGCCAGTACCGGCGCATGCAGACGGGTGCGGAGATGGAAGATGAGGTTCTCGCCGCCTACTATGAGGATCACCCGGAAGATCTCGAACTGGACAGGTTGATGATGGAGGAGATCTACCCGAAGCTCCGAGCCGACATGGAAAAATACGGCGAGCAGTATCTGCTGGCCGTGGCCTGGTCGGACGCCATGTTTGCGGTCGGACCGGATCGTGTCGACGGACCGCCCGACGTAGCTGATTTTCCGCGACCGGACCGCATGGGCCGTGTTCCCGAGAAGGCGAGAATGAAGGACCCCGCCAGGACCTCCGAACTCATCAAGAAGGTAGCTCATGAATGCGGATCGACCCTCGTGGGCATCGCGAGGCTCAACCCCGACTGGGTGTACAAGCATCCGTTGCAGGGTCGAGGCTTCGAGAACCCCGATGACGAGCTGGCAATCCCCGAGCACTGGGAGTTCGCCGTCGTCGTCGGCACACCGATGTCCTGGGATCCGATGTACGCGAACCCCAACTATGGAACGTCCAGCGACGCCTACGCTCGCTCCAGGGTCATCGCCACGCGAGTAGCGGCCTTCATCAAGGCGCTGGGATACCCCGCGCGAACGCACATTCCCGGGAACAGTTACGACTTGATGGTCCCGCCCATCGCCATCGACGCCGGGATGGGCGAACAGGGACGTCACGGTGTCATGATCACGCCGGAGCTCGGCTGTAACATTCGACCGGCCGTCATTACCACGTCCCTACCGATGCAGACGGACAAGCCCATCGATTTCGGCGTTCAGGACTTCTGCCGCTATTGCAAGGTCTGCGCTGAGAACTGCCCGAGCGGTGCGATCCCCTTCGGCGACAAAGAGGAAGTACGCGGGTACCGCCGTTACAAGATTGACACCTCGAAATGCGTAAACTTCTGGAACTCGAACCTCGGCAGCATGGGCTGTCGTATCTGTATCGCCGTGTGCCCCTACACGCGGAAAGCCAACTGGCTTCACAAACTGGCCCTCAAGCTCAGCGCGAATGACCCGACCGGCGTGTCGGAACGAGCGCTGACGGGGATGCACAAGGCGCTATACGAGGGCCCGGACCCGCAGGACTATTACATACCCTCGTTGGGCGGCAAGAACGCGTCCTATCGCAAGCCGCCCTGGTGGCTGAGGACTGAAGACTTCATCGATCTGGGTTGAGGTGCACCATGCAGATATTCAACAGCGGGTTCTTCTGGTTCGCGGAGGGCATACTCTTCTGCGTCATGGTGCTGGGGATGCGAGCGGTCGCCCGGGACCGGTCGATTCCCCTGACCTGGTGGAAGTGGCTGGCATTCGGGGTCTGGGTTCTGCTCGCCGGTTTTACTGTCGCTTTCGTCGGCACCAGCGTCGGTGAGGGCGAACCTACCGCCGCCGTCAGGGGCGGCCTGATGTTCGGATTCGTCGCAATCGTCGCCGCCGTCGTTCTGTGGCGGGTGTGGATGATTGGAGCACCGTCCCGAACCACGGAGAAAGTTGCGGAATCGTAGGCGGACGCTTCTCCGAATTCTGATCGTCGTCGAGGCCCTCGCCCTAGCCCTGGCTTTCGGCAGGACGCGTGCGGCGCCCGACCTTACCGTTCCCATCGGCGAAATCTTCTCCGAGGCCACGTCGTTCGCGGAAGAGCACGGTGTTTTCCGCGCCTACGACGGCGATGGACGGTTGCTCGGGTGGGCGGCATCGGGAAGCGAGTCGGGGTACGGAGGTCCGATGCTCCTGGTGGCGGGCATCGACACCCTGGGCCGCGTTGCGGGCGTCAAATTGGTCGAGCAACGAGAGACGCCGATCTTCTGGCGCATGGCCCGAGCGCCGGAGTACTTCAAAGCACTCGTCGACACTCCTTACGACGAAATCGACTATGACTACGGCGAAGTCATCGGCGTCACCGGGGCGACGATTTCCTCGGGGGCAATCGTCGCCAGTATTCGCGAGTCGGTGGCCCAGGTCGCCGGCGAAGCGTTCGACGTCAACTTGCCCCTGCCAGCCCGGCCGTTCGAGTTCGGTCTTCTCGAGATCGCGATCCTCATCCTGCTCATCGCAGGAGTAACGGCGCAGAAGGTCACCGGACCCACACGCCAACGCATCCGCTGGGCCAGTCAGGTCGCCGGGCTGATCGTCATAGGTTTCTGGAAGGATTCTCCAATTACTCTGGCCAAATTGGCGGCGTTGATGTCGGGGTTCTTTCCCGATCCTCGAAACAGCCTGGCTATATACCTACTGATAGCGGGATTTGTGGTCACGTCGATCGCCTGGGGTCGCAACATCTACTGCCTCTACGCTTGCCCTTTCGGTGCGGCCCAGCGCTGCGTCGGATTGATCGCGGGCAAAGGCTTGAAGCTACCGCCGTGGTCGGTGCGACTGATGGGACACGTCCGAAACTTGATTGTCTTCGCCGCCATCTTCATGGCATTTCTTACGCTTCAACCGGCCTTGTCCAGCTACGAGCCGTTCGCGGCGCTGTTTTCGCTCCACGGGTCCACCCTTCAGTGGTTGTTGCTATTCATCGTACTCGTTGCCTCGCTGGCGATCAGAGAGCCGTGGTGCAACTTCTTCTGCCCGATGCGCAGCGTCGAAATCCTTCTACAGGATATTCGGCGAGTCTTCAGGAAACCCTCGCAGGCCAAGTCGCATGACTGAACGAGCGAAGAAGCGGCTCAGCTTGAGCGATGTCGCGGCTTTCCTGTTTGTGGTGATCGTAGATGCGGTCATCTTGGGAGTGTTGCTTCAGAATTTCGTTGGGAGTAGGTGAGTAAACGAGTAATAGAGCAATCGAGACTGCGAGTTGGGAGTGTGTTTACTTACCCGCTCCCAAAACAAGCCACATCATACGCGCCAGATGATCGGAGCCATACGTGCTCTCGGTTCGTCTATACGAGCCACCGATCAACTCGATGCGTCGTTGCGCGCCCTGCCGAAAGAAAATGTGATCGGTGGGGAATGGAGCGCGTGTGACTTCTCGGCCAGAAGGCGGTGACTGGGGGAAATCTATCCGCAGTTGCCGCAAGGCGGTTTCGTCGTCGGACCAAGTGTTGGTATCCCCTCCCGCAATCGTCGCGATCGACGGTCTATCAGGCGATCGTTGCGATTCGACGATGCCCAGTGCCTGGACCGTCCCCTGAGCCTGGCGAAGACGTGTGGAGTTACCCGAGATGAGGGTCCAATAGAACGTCGAGGACACGCTGAGGTGAAGATTCAACAATCGAAGGCTGTCCCCTCCTTGACTGCGATGCGACATAGAAGAGCGCAAGCCCGCAATTGCGCGCGACGTCGGTGATGTCGTTATGCTCACCAGGCCACGGGTCGGGCTCGATCCGCGGTGGCACACTTCGATCGTCCGGGACGACAGGGACCGCATCAGATAGCCGGCGCGCTTCCTGAAGCAGAAGTGCGAAGTGCGAGAAACGCTGACCTCGAATCGGTAGTCCGCCTTCGCATTCGAGGTCGAGCTCCTCCCGCAAGAACAGATCGAGGTCGCCGCCACCCACGTTGACGTTCCACGTTACGATCGCCAGAGCGTCGCCAGCGCCCCAATCGCCGTATTCCGACGCGGGAACCGAGTCGATGACGGACGGGCCCACGGTACGGCACCAGTCGGCCAGCTTGGCCTGGTCTCTTCCTTGACTGGGTCCGTACCAGGCGATGACGCCGTCCGCGCTGCCCTGGGCGGCGCTCTGGGTCGGGCAGGCAGGACCTGCGGGGCGTGGCTCCATGGAGTGGTCCACGCTGCAACCGCTCACGGCCAAGAAGACCATCAGGAGCGAGACGGTGCGCGATCGCAGAATGCTGGCGAGGGGAGCCATCGCCTAGATCCGAATCGTCACGGGAAGAAGAATTTCTGGGTCGCCACTACCGCTCTGAGCGTCAGCGGCGTCGATGACCCAGCTGGCGATGCCACCCACGGCCATTCCGGCGAGCGCCATGCCAACTCCATCGGCGAACTCGATGGATGGTACTAACTGCCAGAGGACCGCACCCGTGAACATACCCGCGGCAAAACCGATGATCGCCCCTTTGGGCGAGGCTCCGATGGCCGCACCGCTGGCGCCGAAGGCGGCGATGTCCTTGAAGCCGTAGTGAGGCACGACGCGCTGCAGGACCAGGCCCACTGCTGAACCGATGACCAGACCGAAGCCGGCACCTTTCAGGCGGGTCTCGACGAGCTCCTCGCTGGCGTCGCCCAAATACAGCCCGCTGACCAGCCCGATCGCGCTGCCCGCTACCGCCGCTACGCGAACGCACCTCACGCCGGCCAGCGTCTGGGTGCAAGGAATCACGCTACCGGTGACGGCGAGCATCCCGGAGGAATAGAGGCCGAGGACACCGCCGGCGACGACCGCCCGTTGCGATTCCTCGGCCTCCTGAGCGCTCGCAGCCCCAGCGGTCAGCAAAAGAAGGAGAGCGCAGATCGCGGCTGCACTCTCCTTCTCCTTCCACTTCCAGTCTGTCCGGCTAGCGAGGGTCGTTCCGTCCAAACGCCTAGAAACCCTCGCGACCGACCTGCCAGACGCCGTACACGCGGACCTGGGGATTCCTCTGCTGCACGTAGTCGTCGCAGACCTCGCACGTATAGTAGCTGTCGCGCAAGAAGACGCCGGCATCCGCGCCCAGACCAAAGCCTCGAGTGATGGGAACTCTGCCTCTGACGAACAGCCAATGAACGTAGTGGTGCGCGTCGTCTCCCTCACTGACCGAGCCATTCAGAGTATTCAGGTAAGTCATGCGATACAGTACAGCAAACACGCTGCGGCCCTTATGCCTGAGGGCGGCTGCCAGGCGCGGGCCGCCACCGGTGCCGAAGTCATATTCCCGCAGTCGTTCCTGATCGAATTCCGGTGGAAACTCGGCGATGAAGGCGAAGTCCGAGTTCACCGCGCCCATGAGCATCCAGTAGAGACTGACGTCGGTGTGGAGATGCCAGTTCTCGGAGAACATCCAGAGCGACTTTAGAGAAGCGGCGAAGCTTTGGCCGCCGAACTCGTACGCGAAGTTGTAGATGTAGTCGTAGTCCTGGGTGATGGAGAATACGTGGTGAACGTTGTCCGACACCTTCAGATCCGAAGTCCACAGGTTGCCCTGAATCTGCAGGCGTCCCAGCGCCTGCTTTTCGGAGAAGTTGACCTGCAGCGACATGTCGAAGAACGAGAACGGGTTGTGGTTTTGGCTGCTGAACGGGCTACCGAAATTATAATCGACCTCGAAGAAGGCGTTAGTCAGCGTGCTGTCGCTGATCGATTCGCCTTCTCCGACGACTCTCACGCCCGCAGACAGCTGGTTGGACATCGACGATGGCATGCGCTCTTCAGGATTGGGTCCGACCTCGGACCAGCGACCCGAGACCAGCCGGTTGAAGCCGCGCAACGGACTGATCAGCAACGCGCCGATCTCACGCCAGGTTCGCTCGGACCCGGTGGCGGTGTTGTCGAGCACCGTTCCGGAAAGCCTGTAGAACGTTTCACCGATCGCGATACCGCCGATGCTGGTGGCGATCCAGTCGTTACTGGACATCGGGTGGGTCTCGCCGCAGCACTCCCACATAAAGCTACCCGCGATGGCGAACGGCGCCGATTGCCAGTAGTTGAACCCGTTGGAGCGGGCCGCGCCGAAGTACATGCTACCGTGAAACGGATGGGCGAACATGTTCGTGGTGAAGTGGTTGTCGTCCCATACGAAACCGGTCTCGATGTTGTTGACCCAGCTGGCTGGGTTCACCTGCGTGAAGGCCGCACCGCGGAGGTACTCGTTGAAGAACCAGACGACGTTGTTGATCGCGATGACCTCGCCGATGGCCAGGCCCCAGTTCCGCTTCACGCCCCAAGCATCCACGCTTTGCGTCACCACCGGCGCCATCGTGTGGCTGTCATCGGTCAATAGAAGGCCGGGAACTAGAGACAGCGCTGGACTCGGTTCCGAGACTGTCGAATCCGCGTTGGCCTCCCTATCAGACGCGTAGAAGCTCAACCGCTGAATCCCATCCGCCGATTCCTGGGCCGAAGCCGAACCAGAGATCGCCAGCGTCAAGCAGAGGCCCATCAGGCCCGCTCTCGTGAGACTCCCCCTGGCGGCGCTCACGGGTCCCACCTCAAGCCAAGACGGACCGTCCACGCGTTCCCTTTACCGACCGACCCCAAGCCGATGGCGCTCAGGTCGACGTCCTCCGTTGAGATAAAGCTGAAGCCGGCGGAGAGATCGATAGTGAACTTCTTCGAGAGAGCGAACTCGGCGCCTGCCAGGAGGCCGCCTTCGAATCCGTTGACGGCGTCGGCCGCGTTCTCGCCTTCCTCGCCCTCAGTCGATGCCGCAGTCTGAACGGTATCCGGGGGCGCAAACGTGTCTCCCTCGGGTCGGTAGCGGACGCCGCCGATGCGAAGCTGAAGGTACGGGAGCACACGCGTACCCTGCTTGATCATCCAGGTGGCGTAGAGATTCGCCCCTACCTGGCTGACGCTTTCATCGAAGCCGGATACGTCGAGCGATACGAGGTTGAACGCCAACCCGTAGCGGAAACTTCCGGCCTGATAGGCGAAGGCGTACTCGCCGACGATTCCTCCATCGAGCAACTTGCCGAGGTCGCCGCCCATCTCCTTGTAACCCAGCTCGAATCCGAAGACGGCCCCGTTCTCCTGGGCCCGTGCTTCGGAGACACTCGCCGCCAGCAGCGCGACGAGTGCGACAGAGGCTATACGAACACGGTTGTGCAAACTTAGCCCTCGCTTTCGCTGAAGTCCGGTGAGGCTGTTGTGACTGCTGGCCGTTTGAGTATTCGGGGCCGACGAATAATAGGGCCCAATATCACCCGAACACCAGTCCACGAGCGAAATGATCGCGGACACGATTCTTCCCACTTGCCAAACCCGAGAGGCGCCCCAACATTCACCCGCGGTTTGCGCTGTTACACCATGAATAAAGCTCCGTGACCCTCGCAAGCGAGCACGTGCTTTGACTCCCGCGACACACCCAATCACGATCCCGCCCGCCGTCGCCAGGCACCCCATCGCTCGCATCGTCGCGGTGGTCGCCCTGTTGTTCGTATTCCTTCTGGGCGTCAACGGCTTGAGCGACGCGTTCAA
>JBDHGH010000182.1:0-7136 GCA_039589995.1 Gemmatimonadota bacterium
GTATATCTCCCGGTGCAACCACCTCCGGCTTCACAGCACCGGGCGCACAGGGTGACGGGCCACCCAAACTGTTAGGCGCGACCTCTATCTCGCCGCCGACCCGCTGCGTGGCCCCGACGGCGAACGAATTCAGCAACAGGTCGGCCCGATCGGCCGGTGTCGCCACCGTGTCGAATCCAGCGGAGCGATTCCCCGCTGCGAATACGACGGGGACGCCCGACAGCTCGAGCGCATCGATGGCCCGGTCGAACACTCCGCCGCACCCATCGGTGCGAAACCCCCAGGAGTTGTTGAGAACGTCAGGCACATCAGAGACCGTAGTGGGATCGCCATCGGGGTCGAGAACCCACTGCATCGCCTGCAGGAGCACCGACAAGCGCGTGTAGTCGTTGCCTCCGAATTGTTCGAACCCGTTCGCAGCGACCCATTGGGCACCGGGCGCCACCCCCGTAACGAACTCCAATTCGCCTTGAATGATCTGAGGCTGTCCCAGGACAAGAAGAGTGTCACCCGGCTCGAGGCTTCCAACCGCCGACGACATCACCAGGGTACCGTGTCCGATCCCGCCCGTGAAGTTGTCGTCCACCGGTACTTCGGTCAGTCCCCAGGGGTCGAACCATGCTTGATCCCGCGAAGTGATCAAGCCACGCCATTTCCGCCACAGCAAGGCGTGGTCGCCATCCACGCCGCTGTCGATTGTTGCGATTACGGTTCCTTCACCCGTTGCGCCGGCCGCCCATACTTCCGGAGCGCCGATCGCATCCAAGCCCCACGTAAGCGGTGCTATACCCTGAGCGGGTGGAAGACCTGGCGCCCAGCTAAGCACTGTCGCGGGATCGGCGATGCCGGCGAGGTCGACCTGAACCAGTCCGTCATAGTACAGGCGCTGCACCCCGGATTGGCCATCGAGCTGGCGGATCTGCTCCGACGTGAGCTCGGCCGCAAAGGCTCCGCCGATCCAGAGGACTTCGCCTGACTGAAGATCGAGATAGAGCTCGTCGGGCAGGTCGCGACGGAGATCGTCAACGGTGGCAGCATAGAGCCCGGCAAGGTCGGAAGCGTGCTGGGCAGCCCGAAGGTCGCGGGAGACGGACAGAGGCGAGGGCGGGTTTGCACGGCCAACTTCGATGAGAACCGGGATCCGCTCGGCGCGCGCAGCGCGGGACATGGCACGGTCCAGTTCGAGGGTGACGACGGAGGGCTGCTGCCCGACAGCTTCGGGACCGGACAGCAACAACGAAACGCCCGCCGCGAACGTCAGCGCGGCGAGCGTCCCTGCCGCTAGCAAAGAGGATTGTGTTCTTCGTTCTTCAGGTCGCTGCATCTATCGCGCTTCGAATTCCTCGCGCCAACTCGACGGCGGAGTCGAGTCCTTCCTCCGCCAAGATTCTGACCAGGGCACTTCCGACGACGACTCCGTCGGCGACGGAAGAGACGTCCTTAGCTTGCTCGGGGCTCGAAATGCCGAAGCCCACGGCGATGGGCAGGTTCGTCCGACGACGCAGTCGTTGGACCTCGTCCGCCAAACCCTTCCGAATCTGCCCTCGCTCGCCGGTAACTCCTGTACGTGAGATATAGTAGATGAACCCCTGAGCGGCTTCCAGGATCCGGCCGATTCGATCCTCCGGGGTAGTCGGAGCAATCAACCGTACGAAATCGAGGGAGCCGGAGCCCAACTTCGCCTCCAAATCGGCATCTTCGCCTACCGGTAAGTCAGTAATCAATAACCCGGTAGCGCCACTCTCGCGAGCCGCACGGACAAACTCCTCTGGACCGTATCTGAGTATTGGATTCAGGTAAGTGAACAGAACGACAGGCGCCTCGTGTCGATCGACAAACTCACGTGTCCAGTTGAGCACCTGTTCGATGTCCGTCCCCTTTTCCAGAGCACGCCAGGCTGCCGCCTGAATTGTGGGGCCGTCGGCCAGGGGATCGCTGAACGGTATGCCCAACTCCAATACGTCGGCGCCCGACTCGACGAGCGCTTCCATGACGTCCACGGTCGCGGGGCCCGCGGGATCGCCAGCGGTGATGTAAGGGATGAAGGCGCAGCGATTCGAAGCCTGGAGTCGCTGAAAAGTTGCGGCCAGGCGGCCGCCGTCGCCCGCCTCAGACAACGTAGTCGGAGACGGTGATGTTGTACTTGTCGGGGTCGGTCGTCTTCACGATGGTGCGTGACGGACGACCGGTGGACATGTGAGTCTCCGACAGGTCGACCAGTGGCGGCTCCGGCAGTTTGCGGCCGTTGGCGTCGGAGACGATGCGAACCAGAGGTCGGTGCAATTCCTCGGGGTTCGGACTGGGCGCCACGACGACGGAAAGCTCGCCCGAGTCGAGGATGCAGACCGTCCCCACCGGGTAGATCCCCATCATGTTGACGAACGCCTTGACGATGACGGGGTCGAATCCACGCGACGGGTTGTCCCGCATCTCTCTCAGTACTTCATCAGGCGGGAACGGAATGTATTGATAGCTTCGCTTGCTGGTCGCCGCATCGAAAGCATCGGCAACCGCGATAATGCGCGAGAAGAAGCCCATCCAGCGTTTGCGCAGCACCTTGGGGTACCCCGTAAAGTCGATCCGCATGTGGTGCTCGTAGGCGGTGAGCATCGCGCGGTAGGGCGGTTCCTCGAAACCGTGCAGGTCGAAGAGCAGCATCAGGCCGAACTCGGGATGCTGGCTCATCACCTTCCATTCCTCCTTGTCCAGACGGCCCTCTTTGTTGAGCACGGAGAGCGGGACGCGCGACTTGCCGACGTCGTGAAACAGGGCGCCGAGTCCCAGGTCGAAGAGTTGCAGCTTGCTGAAGCCCAGTTTCTGCCCCAGCGCCACCGAAAGTATGCAGACGTTGACGGAATGAGTAAACGTGTACTCGTCGTAGTCACGCAACGTGGTCATTCCCAGCATCGCCGGCTCTTCATGGAGGACCTGGTCGACAATTCCCAGGACGACGCGTTTGACGCGCCGGCCGCTCCAGGCTTTGCCCAGTCGGACACTGGTCATCACTTCTTTGACGACGCTGACGGAGCGGGCATAAGTGCGCCGCGCGGCTTCCTTGGCCTCATCGCTCAGGCTGAGCGCGTCGACCAGGGCCGCGGGAGGCCCTACTGCGATATTCTCCACCCCCGCCGCTTCTAGCCGGTCCACGAACTCTTGCAGCGGGTTTTCCGGACTCTCCGGCTGGCTTGCCAGCACCGAAAGGAAGGACGTCCACTCGCGGATGTCGACCTTGCGATTAGCCTCGATGTCGCCGATACCGTGAGTTTCCATAGCCTTCCGGACGAAAACAAAGCTGGCGTAGTTACCGAGATCGAGGCTGACGCGGACGTCGTTGAAGAAAATGAAATCACCGGCAAGCCTAAATTGCAGGCGACCCTCGCGATTCACTACCGCCTGCGTGTTGACGTCAATCTCCGCCAGCGCCCTCTGTACTACCTGGTTTTCCAGCGGATAGAGGCGCAGCGAGCGCATGGTGGCGTAGAGCGTCGTCAGCAACTTGCGACCTTCGCCGCTGAGGATCGCGCTAGTATCTCTAATCAAGCCATCTTCGCTGGTCGACATCGACCCGTCCTCTCCCGTCACGACTGCTTTCGTGTAGCGTGAACAGCGCTCAAGACCATCGCGTCCTTGTCTTTCTCCGCCGCCGTAAGTGCGTCCGCAGCTTCTACCCCTCCGACCAATCCCAGTGCACGCGCCGCACAGGCGCGCATCTTGGAGGGATACTTGACCCACAAGAACCGCCTGCCGTTCAGCATCTTGGCGAGAAGCCGAGTGCCTTCGTCACCCGCGGTCAGTGCAAAGGCTTCGAAGAACGCGACTTGCTCGGTCAAGTCACGCTTCATCAGTTCTTTGCCGATCACGTGCTCTTCCAACTTCTTCGCGCCGGGGGCGTACTTCAGTTCCGACAGACCGCGCGCCGCGGCAACGCGCACATCGCGATTCGCATCGTCCAGCGCCTTCATGAGCGGAGCGCCCCCGATCGAAGTGCGCAGCGCGACGAGAGCTTCTACGGCGGCTAGCCGGACTTCGGCGCTGGGACGCCGGAGCAAGCCTGCGATGGCTTCGGCGGCGCCGGACATCTTCAGGCGCGCAGCGATCTTCGCGGCCTCCGCAGCGATGCGCGGGTCTTCCGCTCTCACCAGGCGCGACATCATGTCCGGGGACATCGATGCCAGGCGGTCCAGCGTGCCCAGTAGCTGCTCACGAGCCGAGGCGCGGGTGACCGTCGAGACGCCCTGGATCAGGACCTCGATCGCCTCCGGCTTGAGAGAGTTGAGCAGTATCGCCAACTCGTCGCCTTCGGGGTCGATCGACCCATCCTCGAGCACGCGTACCAACTGGTGCACGACAAGCGGCTGACTCAGTTCGGCGACGATCTGATCCACGTTCTCGGCGATGGCATCGTCGTCATGTTTCTCGGCGATACTCTTCAGCTCGTTGATGATGAACGCCGCATCACCAAAATCTCCCTCCGCCAACACGCGGGGGAGCATCTGCCGCAGTATTACTAGAATCTCGCCGCGGCGTGCTACATCACCCAACTCGAACTGGTCCAGCACGGCTAACGTGACATCGGTCTTGATCGTGCGCTCCCACTCGCGCAGTAGCTCCTGCTGCAAGTGCGCGACCTCGCTCTCGTCCAGGAAGTAGAGAGAGGGCTCGAAATCCTCGCGCAGCGTCGGCGCCTGGACCTCGGGCGATAGCTCCAACTCTGGCATCATAGGTAGTTCGCCGGTCGTATCGACGTCTTCTCCGCCCATCGGAAGCGGAGGCTCATCGCCCAAGACGTCCACGTATTCATAGCGGACGTACTTGAAGTCGGCGTTCCACATCAATGTGAGAAGGTCTTCCTGATCGCTCTGCAGCGTCCTCGCGAGGCGCAATACATCGATGAACTGCCGGATCTCGGTCTCCTCGACGCCTGGCTGGAGCTCGAACCGGCGGATCCCGTCCTTGTAGAGCTGAAATGCGAGGTTCTCGTGGCCTCCCAACCGGCCTTTGTAAACCGAGTGCTTGTGCCAGGTGATCTCGTTTTCGTGGATCGTGAAGTTGACGTTCTCAACAACACTCCAAAGTTGCGTCAGGCGTTTGTTGAGATCGTCGACGAACTGGTGCAGGAGCGGATTGCCCTGCACGTAAAGCGCCGAGGCTCTCAGCGTCTTGACGAAGGCCACAAAGAACTCTTTGACCTCACGGGCGAGCTCGGACATCTCATCCGCGGCGTCTTGCTCCAGCGCCTCGATGTCCATGTCCATGTCCAGCTGACCGCCAGCAGCGCCTCCTGGCACACCGGGCGAATGATCGGTTGGAGCGGACGCCGGAGCCGGTTGCTGTCCCTCTGCTGCCTCGTCCGTCAACTCGAAATCGAAATCGGTGAGATCCTTGAGAGGATTGTCGTCCATCACCGCTTCCCTTCGAGTGGCCAGTGGCGCTCGGCTTCGAGACGCGCCACCTCCGCCACATCCTTGTCGCCCCTTCCACTCAGACACACGAGAACCGTCCGGCCTCTCAACCGGTCCGCCTCTCGGACGACCTGCGCCAGAGCGTGGGCCGGCTCCAGCGCCGGAATAATACCCTCGAGGCGCGCCAAAGTGCGAAACGCGTCGAGCGCCTCGGCGTCGGTCACGCTCTCGTAGCGAGCCAGGCCACGGTCTTTTAGGTACGCGTGCTCCGGACCCACGCCCGGATAATCGAGACCCGCCGAAACCGAGTGGGCCTCCTGGACCTGGCCTGCCGCATCCTGCAACAAGTAGCTGAGCGACCCGTGCAGTACTCCCGGTGCTCCTTTCGCCAGGGAGGCTGAGTGCCGATGGCTCTCGAGCCCCGCCCCAGCCGCTTCCACACCCACAAGCTCGACGTCCTCGTCCTCGAGGAAGCCATAGAACATGCCGATGGCGTTGGAGCCGCCTCCAACACAGGCGAATACAGCGTCAGGCAGCTGACTTGTGAGTGACAATATCTGCTCGCGCGCCTCCCGTCCGATGACGGTCTGGAAATCGCGAACCAGGCAGGGGTAGGGGTCCGGACCGACTACCGACCCAATAATATAGTGAGTTTTCCCCACATTCGTCACCCAATCGCGAATCGCCTCGCTGGTGGCGTCTTTCAGGGTCCGGCTACCGGATTTCACGGTCCGGACCTCGGCCCCCATCAGCTCCATGCGGAACACGTTGAGCGCCTGCCGCTCCATGTCCCTTTCCCCCATATAGATACAGCATTCCAGCCCGAAGAGCGCAGCGACCGTGGCGGTGGCCACACCATGCTGGCCCGCCCCTGTCTCGGCTATCAGCCGCCGTTTTCCCATCCTCCGCGCCAGGAGCGCCTGGCCGAGGGTGTTGTTGATCTTGTGGGCGCCGGTGTGGTTGAGGTCCTCGCGCTTGAGATAGACGCTCACTCCGCCGAGCTCCTCGCCCAGACGCTGGGCCAACGTCAGAGGGCTCGGTCTTCCCGCATAGTCCCGTAGCAGTCCTTCCAGCTCGGCCTCGAACGCTGGGTCCACTTTGGCCTGGGCGAACGCGTCACGCAGCTCATCCAGCGCTGCGATCAGCGTCTCGGGCACGTAGCGGCCGCCGTAGGGTCCAAAGCGGCTGGTAATCTCCGGGGTTGGTTTCTCTGTCATCTTGCCTGGGCGGCGTCGACAAACGCCTTTATCGCATCGTGATCCTTGATCCCGAGGGCAGCCTCCACACCCGAGCTCACATCCACGATATCCGGCCGCACCTGATCGATGGCACTAGCCACATTATCGGGATTCAGACCACCGGCAAGGATGAGCTGCAGGCCGCCCGGCCAGAGCTCGCGAACGCTGGCCGCGATGGCCCAATCAAAGCTCGCTCCGACACCGCCGTGGCCCCGATCGCTCCACCCTTCCAAGAGAATGCCATCGGCAACGGCGGCGTAGGTATCCAGCGCCCGGCTCAGGTTGTCGCCATCGACAACCCTCGCGGCCTTCCAAACGTCCCAAGAGCCGGCGTCGCGAATCCTCGCGCAGTGGTCCGGATCCTCGGACCCGTGAAGTTGAACCACGGCCAGGTCCAGGTCTCGAGCCCAGCGAAGCACATTGTCCTCCGGCTCATCCACGAAGACGCCGACGCGGCGAGCCGCCGTTCCCTCCCAGATCCGACGCGCCTGGTCTT
>JBDHGH010000183.1:0-7079 GCA_039589995.1 Gemmatimonadota bacterium
CATCAAGTTGGCGTTGAACACGAAGTTGTTCGGCAACGCCCTCATACAGTACAACAGCCAGAGCGGCGCGTTTTCGGCCAACGTCCGCATCAACTTCATCTACCGTCCGGGCAGTGACCTGTTCATCGTCTTCAACGAGACTCGCGGCGTGTCGGGCGGACGCTGGAATCCCGAGGCGCGGGCCCTCGTTATCAAATTGACATATCTCCACTGGTTCTAGCAGCCCGGATTGAGCCGCCGCTGTTCGCCACGGAGTGCAACGGCGATGGCTACAGCTATGATCATCGCACCGAAGACCGGTAACGACCAAGCTTGCATCAGCCGCGACGCCGAAGAAGACACGAGCACGAAGGAAGCCGCGAGGGCGTAGAACATCAGACGGCGTTCTCGCAGTATTGCAGGACGGGTTCTCACGAAGTACACGCCCGCGATGTACGGTAACAGCAGAAACACGTAGTGATCGATCCAGCTGATGGGCGAGATGAACAGGGTGGCGATAAAGATCAACGAATATTCGAACGACAGCGGCAGGCGGTCGCGGTCACCGAGCGGCGTTCGACAGACCCATACCAGGAAAGCCAGAATAGCGACGACCGCCGCCTTGAACACGTAGTCCACGAACGAAATACTCAGCGATACGATGTTGACGAAGTAGTCGCTTCCCCTCCCCCCGTCCGCAGGCACTTCGTTCAAGAACCTGTGCAGAGCCGCGCTCAACGACTGGTTGGTGTGGCGGAATCCAACGATCCCCTCGGCTGCCGTACCCTCTGATAGGAAGGCGCTGAGGATACCCCACCAGCCGGCCATGACCGGCCCGAAATTATCGAAGCCGACCAGGAACGGTGGTAGTACCAACCAACAGACGACGAGCCCGATCCCGGCTCCGACGACGACCTTGTACGAACGCTTGTAGAGGAAATAGAGGATGAAGAGGCCGGGGGTCAGCTTCAGTGCCGCCGCCACGCCGATCAACGCGCCAGCACCGATGTCCTTACCGTGCTTGAACGCGTACAGCGACCAGCAAAGCAAGAACAAGGTCAGGTGATTGATCTGGGTCACTTCGAGGTTGCTACCGATGATCCCCGCCGCCAATACGAACGGGATCACGAACAGGCCGCGATCTCCGATGCCCTCACCGACTTCTCGGACCGTCAACACGCCGAAGACCGTGGCACCCACGACCAAACCGAGGTTGACCCAGAACCAGATCGATGCGCCGAGCCAGAGCGGCAGCGGGACCAGGGGCGCGAAGATCAGGGCCATGAAGGGCGGGTACTTGGTCACGGTGTTCGTGATCTCGTACTCGACGTACAGGTTGATCCGGTCGAAGATCAAATCTCGGCTGAAGTCGATGAACATCAGGTAGTGCGAGCTGCCGGGCGTGATGGCGCGCCGCACGGCGTTGTACCACAAGAATGCCAATAGGAGAGCGCCAAGCACCGCGTATACGCGCATGGCGGTCTTCGATCGAAGGGCAATCCCTACGCGGTGCATCCCTCCGTTGCTCCGCAGATCTTGGGTCTCGGGCGACATGCCAGCGACCGACTCCCTTTGATGAACTTTAGGCTGAGCGTGTATTATAATAGTAGACAGCTTCACCCGTTCGGCACAGAGAGAGGCAAGATAATGCGGTACCCCCTGGCGGGAAGAGATATGCTGGCCGCTTTGACCACCGGGAGCGGATTGGCCACCGGTGCTATCGGTCTGACCAAAGCCATCGCGAAGCGCGCGCCCGGCGTCCTCGCGTGGCCGCTGGCCATTGGCGGGGGTCTGATGTGGCTGGGACGCAACCTGGGGGATTCCTACCTCGAGCTGGGCGAGGATGCGCTCCGCGTGAGGATGGGCGCTCTCTTTGACGAGGAGATCGCTCTCAGTGACATCTCCCGAGTCAGAGAGACGAACTGGAGTATCTGGGGTGGACTAGGCGTTCGCTCCAACCTGCAGAACATGGTCGCCGTCGTCACCAAGACGGGTGCAGTGGCAGAGCTTTCTCTCTGGCGACCCCTGCGCCTACCCGTGGTCCCACACGTCTTCTACGTTCGGGCTCAGCGCCTCCTGGTGAGTCCCGAGGATCTAGACGGCTTCATCTCCGACCTGCGGGGTCGGCTGGGCTCCTAGCCGGAGACGCCGGCATCATCCGTCGGCAACGACAGCCGCGCACCGCCGAGGGTGTCCAGCCGCATCGTCGTCCGGGCCAGAACGCGTTCCGCCTCTTCCATGTTGGCCAAGGAATGTCGCGATTGTTTGATGGCCGTAGCGAGTCCCGTTCGCGACTCTTCGAGGTCAGACTGTAGCTGGGTCAGGGTGCCGAGAATCTCACGCGCGCTCTCCTGCAATCGAAATCCCCTCAAACCCATTCGCACCACCGACAGGTAGGCATGCAGCGAGTTTGGCGAGACCGGTACCACACGCTTGCGCCGCGCGTACTCAGCCAGCGGCGCATCGTCGGCGTCGACACCGCCCATCGCGATCTCTTGGAATACCGATTCCGAGGGGATGTACATGAAGGCCACGTCCACCGCTCCATCGCCCGGTGAGAGGTACTTGGCGGCGATATCATCGACGTGGTGCATGACGTCCCGGGCAAAAGCACGCCGAGCCGCGTCAGCCTCCGAGCTACCGGCCTGGCGAAAGTCGACGAATCGCCGGAAATTTTCCAATGGGAATTTCGAATCGATGGGAAGCAATCGTCCTCCGCCGAGGAAGAGGGCGACATCGACGCGAACACCGCTGCTGGGGTATGTGTACTGCAGGCAGAAAGCCTCCTGGGGCAGTACGTCGGACAGCATCTCCTCCAGCAGGCTCTCACCGAAGGCACCACGCAGTTGTGGCGGCGACAGGACTTTCTGCAACTCATCCAGCCCGACACCAAGCTGCTCCACCTGCTCCGTCGCCTTCTGAAGTCGGCCGATTCGAGCGCTCAACTCGTGCGTCTGCTGTGTATGCTCGCGCAGGCGCTCGTCAACGCCCGAACGCATGGCTTGAACCTCGCGCTGCAGCAGCTCCAAACCGCCGCTGGACGCGCCCTGGGGCTTTCGCAGCTCCCTCTCCAGGCGGAATAGGCGCCAGATTGCCGTGATTAAGATCACGGTCAGAGCGGCGAGGAGCAGGGTCACCGAGTCCATTTCAAGCCTCCAGAAGGGCGACGGGTGCGGATGGCCCGTTTTCCGGGTGCGGTTCAGCACCCGCTTGGACCACGCAAGTATTTGATTATCAAGGGGATACAGGCCGGAGGTAATATCAGAGTACCGCCCGAGACCGCCAGGCGCAAGCACTCGCAATCCGAGGAGCGCCTTATTAAATTGGAGTCCAGTATGGATAATCAGCAACTTAGCAGGGAGCAGTCAGGATGAGTGACGAGTTTTCGTTCAAGGCGTTCAGCGAGCACGCCTTTTACAAACGAGTGAATCAGGTTCTGGTCGACCGCGCCCACCTGGAAAAGGGCATGACGGTCGTAGACGTGGCCTGTGGCAGCGGCGCGATCACCGCGCTGATTCTGGAGAGGATCCGCGGCGCCCGTGAAGCCATGGTGATCGGTGTGGACATGTCGGCCACCGCGATCCGAGAAGCCTCCCAAAAGGTGGCCGATGTTCGGGACGCGGTGGTCGATTTCGTGCAGACCCAAGCAGAGGAGATGTCCGCGAGTATCAAGCGGGCGGCCGATGCCGTCGTCTTCTGTAACGGAATCCACTACATCGAAAACAAGCACGGCCTGCTGAACGAGGTCTACAAGACCCTCAAGCCCGGCGGTGTCTTCGCGTTCAACACGGGCTTCTTCGATGGTGCTTTGCCACCCGAGACCGTCAAGTACTACCGACGCTGGATGATGAAGTCGCTGCGCAAGCTGAAGAAGGAATACAACCTGAAAGTGGAGCACTCCAAGGTCGAATCCCGGAAACAGCTCACCGCCGACGACTACGTCCACCTACTCGAGGAGGACGGATTCAAGATCGAGTCGGTGGAAATCTATCCCGGCGAAGTGACCGAGCAGGGCTGGATCGACTTGAGTCGTTTCTCCGACTTCATCGCCGGCGCATTACCCGGTGTGCCGCTCGCGACGGCCAGTGAGGTTTTAGTAGAGTCGTTGAAGGAAACGTTCGAGGAGATGGAAGTAACGGTCTGGCCTCGAAACTGGCTGACGGTAGTCGCGGCGCGCCCGTAGCGGCCCCAAGAGCCGAAAGCAAAAACGCCGTCGCTCTAGCGAGCGCCGGCGTTTTTTTTAGCGAGGGATCACGCGCCTCAATCGAGCCAGCAAGTCCGAGTCGTCCACCGTCAATCGTGTCCGTGATCCCCTGTCGAGCACCACCAAAGGATCGGCATCGGGGCGCCCGATGATGAGATGGGGCACCCCCTCTCCCCCTCTCAGGAAGAAGGCCACGGCAACCAGGCCATCGGCTATTCCCCGAAGGCGGAAACTCTGAGCGTCACCGCTCAGCTCCTCGTAGGCCGGCCCGTGGTACCTTTCTTCCTTAAGGTGCCGATAAAGACTGACGCAGATCGGATCGAAATTTGTACCGCCGGACCCGCTCAATTCGCCCTCGCCTGTGGAGAGAATGAACGTGGCCCGATCCGCCTGCTTCTCGAATATCAACGTCGTGACCAACTGGAACAGAACTCCCGCGAGCTGGGCCGGACCAAGCTCGTGGGTGTCCCCATCGATCTCGATGGCAAAGCGCTCCGGTTCCATGCCGGGTCTCCCTGGGCTGTGGTAAGACCGCCGTTCAGATGATAGGACCGGTACGTCAGCCCGGCAACGGAGCGTGACGTGTTGCGAGCGGCGCGTTGGGGCTACAGCTTTCTGGTATGCCCGCGAATCTTACTCCGGCCTACCACACAGCCGAGAAGCGTTATCGGCAGGCCAACAGCAACGACGAGAAGCTAGAGGCGTTGCGCGAGATGCTCGCCGTCATCCCGAAGCACAAAGGGACCGACAAGCTTCAGGGCGACATCAAGCGCCGCATGGCACAGCTCAAGGACCAGGCGCGGAAGTCGACGGCCGCCCGGCAGACGCCGATGTGGGTCATCGAGAAGGTCGGCGCCGGTCAGGTACCGGTCATCGGTCCGCCCAATGCCGGAAAATCGGCACTCATCGACAAGGTGACCCACGCCGACGTACGCGTGGCCGAGTATCCCTTCACCACACAAACGCCGATCCCGGCGATGATGCCGTTCGAAAACATCCAGATCCAGCTGATCGACTCTCCGGCCTGGTCGGAGGACTTCGACGTCGGATGGATCCCGGAGCTGGCCCGCCGCTCGGACGCCTGCATTCTGATGGCGGATCTGTCGGACGCTAGCACCGCCGAAGCCATCGCTTACATCGTCGAATCCATGGAGGCCCGAGACGTCGTGCTCATCGGAAAGGTCCCCGACGAACGCGAAGGCTTCGAAGTTTGCATCCCGACTCTTCTGGCGGCGAACAAGCGCGAGGCCCCGGGCGCCCCGGAAGTACTCCTCGAGCTCGAGACACTCCTTGGCGATCGTTTCCCCGCCGCGCCAATCTCGGTGGAAGAGGAAACTTGCATCGACGAGTTCAAGCGCGCGTTGTTCGACGTCATGCAGATCATCCGCGTGTTCACCAAGCAACCTCACAAGGAAGCCGACCTGCACGAGCCTTTCGTCCTGCCGGTGGGCAGCACGGTCCACGATCTGGCCAGCAAGATCCACAAGGAAATCCTTGCCAATTTCCGCTACGGTCGCCTTTGGGGTACCTCCGGTCGGTTCCAAGGCCAGCGAGTGGGCGAAGAGCATGTGCTGGTGGACGGAGACATAGTGGAGCTGCATACCCGTTGAGCGCTTCTACCTTCTTCCCGCCAAGTTGAGAGTTCGTTGACGCTGGGTTCTCAATGTCCCAGAGGCATAGGAACTTGTCATGCCGATAATACGTATTATATTGTGAAATAATACGTATGGAGGCTCGATGCCACTGAAGAAGCTCACCCTGAGCGTAGACGAGGACGTCATTCGGAAGGCCAAGCGCTACTCGCAGCGACATGAGACCAGCCTCTCGAAGCTGGTCACCGACTTCTTGTCGAGGCTGGTGGACACCGAGGGCACGAGGACACCGGTCGTGTCCCGTCTGCGGGGGATTTTGCCTCGCGGAATAGACGTCGATGAGCATCGAAAGTACCTCGAGCAAAAGCACCGTTGAAGCTCTTCATCGACACGAACGTAATCCTCGATGTACTCGCGGACCGAGAGCCCTTCGCCGACGAGTCGGCGGCAGTTCTCTCACTCATCGAACGGGCGGAGGTCACGGGTTTCATCGCGGCTCATACAGCTACGACCGTTTTCTACTTGCTTAAGAAAGGGCTCGGCCTGAAGCGCGCTAAGAGTGCGTTGATGGACCTGCTCAAGATCGTCGAGGTCGTCCCCGTCGATCACGACCGACTGCTCCAGGCGTTGGCGATGAACTGGGAAGATTTTGAAGATGCCGTCCAGGCGGCGTGCGCAGCGAAAATCGATGCGGACTATCTCATCACTCGAAATAGAGAGGACTTCTCCGGCGCCGCTGCAAAAGTCAGGTCTCCGGCCGAGTTCCTAGCACTCCACAAGCCTACTTACTAACTCGATTACGCCCAGCCCTCTTCGCCCGGTAGAGCGCCTTGTCCGCTGCCTTCAGCACTTGTTCGGCAGTCGGTGACTTTTCGCTCCGCTCCGCCACGCCGATGCTCACCGTCACCCTCAACTTCCTTCGGCCGTGCGTCTTCTTTCGCCCTCCGCTTGCGGGCTTTTTGCGAGGCCGACCGCGGCCGCGCACGGTGAACCGGTACGATTCGATTTCGTCGCGCAGTTCCTCGAGGTGAGGCATTGTTTCGTCGCGCGATTTCCCGGGAAAGACCACTGTGAACTCCTCGCCGCCGTAGCGGAAAGCCCGCCCACCACCAGAAACACCCTTAAGAAGACTGGCCACCATGCGGAGTACCTGGTCACCCACATCGTGTCCGTGGCGATCGTTGAATTTCTTGAAGTGGTCTACGTCCACCATGGCGATGCTGAAGCGACTGCCCAGCGACTCCAGAGCCTCGGGCAATGCACGGCGGGCCGGTAAGGCGGTGAGCTCGTCCCGGTAGGCCATG
>JBDHGH010000184.1:0-7031 GCA_039589995.1 Gemmatimonadota bacterium
GCCGCCGGGCACAGCGCCAGCGAGCTGGTGGCGATGGGTGAGCAGCTCTGGAGCGACAAGTCGCTGAGTGCAGCCGGCACCACGTCCTGCTCCACCTGCCACGTCAACAAGTACGGCTTGATGAACGAGAGCTTCGCCGAGCCGTATCCGCACACGGTGGCGATGGCAACGGAGCGAGCCGGTCTGGACAAGGTCACCGCGGCTGAGATGGTTCAACTTTGCATGGTAATCCCGATGCAGAACGAGCCTCTCGACTGGAACTCGGTGGAGTTGGCGGCCCTGACAGGATATGTTGAGTCCATCCAGAGTGGGTATAAGGCGATGAACCCCTGCAATCCCTGCATGGGGAACCCATGCAACCCGTGCGCCGGCAAGAACCCCTGCAATCCTTGTCAGGGGAAGGGCGGCAACTAGCGCCAGCGCCGCAACGAGATATGCGTTGAGTCAGCCGCTTAGAGGACGACTCGAGTGGGCCCGGTCGATGCTGGTCGGGCCCGCTGTAATGGTGCTGGCGTCGGCTGCGGCCATCACGGGCTGTTCGGAATCCGGGCCGGCTCTCTCCAGCGAGGGGCGCGTCTTTCGAGAGATGGACGATTTTCTTAGTGGGTACTGGCAACGGCCGATCCCGCTGCAGGGCTCGCCGCCTGACACCTTTTCGCCACTGGATTCATCCCTGGATCCGGCTACGTGCGGGAACTGTCATCCCCAACAGTACGCGGATTGGCAAACTACGCTCCACTCGGGCGCTTATTCCCCCGGGCTCTCGGGACAGCTGGTCAATTGGGAAGAGGATTGGTACGAGAATGTTCGCGAATGCCTCGTCTGCCATACGCCGCTTTCGGAGCAATCGGCCCAGGTGCCTGACACATCCGGCACACTCGTCGCGAATCCCTACTTCGACGCGTCGCTCCGACACCAGGGCTTGGTATGCGCGGCTTGCCATCTGCGAGGATGGAATCGGTACGGTCCACCGCGTCGAGACGGGTCTGTGGCGCCGTCACCGGCGGGCTCGCCGCACGGCGGTGTGACGCGGACACCGTTCTTCGAGGACTCGCGGTTCTGTGCGGGTTGTCATCAGTTCGAGTTTCCCGCGCCCAACGGCAAGTCGCTGCAGAACACGTACAACGAGTGGGCGAGCAGCCGGTACGCCGCGGAAGGCATCAGCTGCCAGGACTGTCACATGCCCGACCGCCGACATCTGTGGCGCGGCGTGCACGACTCGACCATGGTGCGAAACGGCGTCACCATCGAGTGGGCCACCGATGTCGGGGACGGAATCGGCTTGCGCGTGACGAACAGCGGGACCGGGCACCGTTTCCCAACGTATGTGACGCCCGAGGTCTGGGTACGGATCGAACTGCTCGATTCGGAGCGCCGGGCGGTCGACGGAGCGATCGTCGAACTGCCCTTACGGCGCGTTATGGGCGGCGGTTGGACGGAAGTGTCCGACACGCGTCTGCCGCCGGACAGTAGCGTGACGCTGACGATGCCCGTAGACGAGTCGGGCGCACACTTCGCTCGCGGTACGGTCACGGTATATCCGGACATATTCTACGAGGGGCAGTTTCGGGGAATGCTCCTACAACAGTTGAGCGATACTTCTCGGGCGCTCATCTCGGAGGCGCACCGCAGGACGCGGAGGAGCGTTATGGTCATCTATGACGATACAGTTTCGCTGCGTTGAGCTGGCACTTGGGACGGGCCGAATGTGGTCAGTAATCAGTATTCTAGTTCGTGGCGAGTGGCTTGCGTTTCCGAGTATCGACGGGTCTGTACTTCGAGTATCGAATATCGGTGTTCGATATCGGATCCGGCGATTGGAACTTGCGGCGGCGAGGGGTCGTAGTAGAAAATAGCACACCATGGATTACGTACTGACCTTCAAACTGGCCGGGGCCGCATTTGCGTTTGCCCTGGGTATCTGGATCGGGTTCGGAGCTCCGGGCCTGAAGCGTCAGCGTGGGCAGGCTCGCGAATGGCGAAGCGCCGATCGGTTGCGCGCCACGTGGATCAATCGAGTCTTCTTCAAGGCGGGGCGCCCTGCGCGTCGTTTCGATGCCTCCCGTTTGATCATGCCCGACGATGAGCCTGAGACGACGTCGAGCGATGGGCCCGAGGGGCCTCAGTCTCCTGCTTCTTCTATCCGCGAGTGAACTCGTAGAGTTCTGAGCCTGTTCAGCGCCCCAGCCAATTCGTGAATCCGGAAGGCGGCGAGATCGCCGGGTTGGCGTCCGTCGACGGCTGCGAGCCCGGCCTCGGAAATCTCATTCAACAGTGCATCGAGTGCCTCGCGCACGGTTCGGCGACCGTCGATCCAACCCCCCGATGCGTGGACTAGCGCCTGGGCGATAGCTCGGACCTGTCCTTCCTCAACGATCTGTTCCACGCTGCTGAGGTCGAGTTCTTCAGTACCGAACAAGACGCGGGTGGGTGTCTGCACTCTGATGGACGCCTGCCTCTTTCCTTTGCGAGCGTCGATACTGGCCGGATCGGGCACGCGCGCCCGTATGGGCAACCAAGTGCCGCCTTCATGTGCCCGGTCGGTTGCCTGGGTGTCCGCGATACTGCGAGCCGCAGCGGTCAGGTCGCTGGGACGGTATCCGCGCATTCCGATCACCGTATCGGCGATATCGAAATAGTCACCAGCACCGCCGACGACGATCACGGTTGAGATGCCCATCTCGTCATACAGTTGGCGCGCGCGATCGATGAAGGGTGTGATCGGCTCATCGCGATTGTGGATCAGCGCCTGCATGCGCGCATCGCGGATCATGAAGTTGGTTGCGCTGGTGTCTTCATCGATCAGCAGGCACGTCGCGCCGACTTCGATGGCCTCGGCGATCGCTGCGGCTTGGCTGGTCGAACCGCTGGCGTTCGTCGTCGAGAAATGCGTCGTGTCTTCGCCGCGAGGTAGGTTGCTAATGAAATTCGAGATATCCACCGATGCGATGGATCGCCCATCCTCGGCTCGAATCTTCACAGCTCCGGGAACGGTGACGGAAAGCTCCCGACCGTCCCCCTCGATGTGGTCGTAGATACCGTATTCGATGGCGCGAAGAAGAGTCGATTTCCCGTGGTAGCCGCCGCCGACGATCAGCGTTATTCCACGAGGGATGCCCAGGCCGTTCAAGGCGCCACGATTGGGAGCCTGCAGAGTGACGCGGAGTCCGTCGGGCGCCTCGAACTTCACCGCCTCCGATCCCGCGAGGGGCCGGTCATCGACACCGCTCGTGCGGGGGAGAGTCGCGCCGTCAGGAACGAAGGCGATCAGCCCGCGCTCATCGAGTTGGGTCCTCAGCGCTACGGAGTCTTCGGCGAGCAGGGCGTGACGCCGCAGGGCGTCCAGGTCTCCCGTGGCTGGGGCGAGAGTGGTCGTCAGAGCGTGCGGTATGTCTTCCAGCAGCATCTCTGCGGCTTGGTCTCCCGATGCACGGCGCCCTTTCGCTGGCAAGCCAGCGGTGAATCGGACGACTACCTTGCCGCGAGGGTCTATTTGGAGGCTGGTGCGGTCGAGGATCTGTTGCCCGGGCGCGAGGATTCGTACGATGCCGCTTTTGCCGCTTCCTCGTGAACGACTGACTCGGCGAAGCTCTCGCAGGGTGGCGCGGTTGAGGAAGTCGGTGGCGGCGATGCGACGGGTGTCGGGTTCGAGGACGTCACCGGGTAGTCGAGAAACATCAGGACAAAAAACGGCGCGCAGTCGCGATGGCGCAGCAAAGGGGTCACTCTGTACATGGTCGATGTGTAGTTCGAAGTCGCCGAAGTCGTAATTGCCGGCGATACCCTTGTAGGCACCGTAGCTCTTGCCGTCGAGCCCGTGAAGTTGGGATTCGAGCTTGGCCTGATCCCTCATGCTTTTCTTGCGTAGGCGGACGGGTGTACGGCATATTGCCGGCCCGCATTCAACACGACCGTCAGGTGAACTCGAGAAATGTAGCGAAGAGCCGACCAGAATGGGACGACGAGACTCGTCAACGACGGGTGCGTCGTATTCTCTTTTGGATATTCTGGGCGAACCTTCTGTTGGTCGTGGTGAAGGTCGGTGTGGGATTCGCCATCGGCTCGCTTTCCGTGCTCGGCGATGCGGCGCATTCCGCGACCGATGCCCTCAACAACCTGATAGCCCTGGTGGCGGTCTACTTCGCCGCCGAGCCTCCCGACGAGAAGCACCCGTACGGACACGGCAAGTTCGAGACGCTCGGGGCTTTTGTGATCGCGGGGTTTCTGTCGATCACGTGCTTCGAGTTGGTCAGGATGGCCGTCAGGCGCCTGGTGCAGGGAGGGCCGCCGCCCCAGCCCGATGTCACGGTCATCGTCATCCTTGCGACGACCATGATCATCAACGTTTGGATTGCCTACTACGAACGACGAAAAGGGAAGGAACTGGGCAGCGAATTGCTCGCCGCGGACGCGCGTCACACCCAGGCGGACGTATGGGTCACTCTGTCGGTATTGATCGGCCTCGGCTTGGTCTATCTGGGCTTCGATGAAGCCGACGCGATCCTCGCGATAGTGGTTGCTGTAGTAGTCGCGTATAGTGGATACGAGATTCTGAAGCGGACCGTGCCGGTGCTAGTCGATGAGCGGGCTGTAGACCCGCGGCGCGTGTTCGAGGTGGCTTCCGCGATCGACGGCGTGATCGGCGTGTCGGACATTCGCTCGCGGGGGAAGCCCGGCGAGGGCTTCGCCGAGCTGACAGTGCGCGTTCGTCCTGCGACGCAGGTTCGCGAGGCACATGCGATCGCGGACGAGGTCGAACGTCGGGTGGCCGCGGAACTGGATCTGACGAATGTGGTGGTACACGTGGAGCCCAGCGAACTCCACTGATCGTCGCTAGTCCTCGTCCGGGACGGCACTCCAAACGCAATGTGCGTCCCCCCGGCCCTGACACTCGGGATGGGTGACGGTGAAAGGACCGGCGCCGCTCATCTCCAGCAGGGAAGCGGCCAGCGAGGCGTAAAGTTGACAGGCGACGCCGGCACCGCTAACCCGGGCGGTCAGCGCGTCGGTGGCGCGAATCTCCAAAGGTGCCCGCTCGACGGTCATGCCGGAGGCGACCAGGAGTGCTCCATTGGCTGTGCGCAGTGTTCGCACGGCGGCGCGTCGCTTCAGGGGTCCCGGAAGCCGTCGTACGAAGCGACGGTACTTGCCCCTAAATCCTTCGAAATGCAGCCCCGCCAATTCGCGTCCCGCGGCGACGAATACGGCCGCCGAGTCACGACGTCGCGAGATCAGTTCGATGAGTGCCTCGACCTGGTCCACAGCGACGCGGCGGCGCGAACGCGCCAAACGGCGAAACTCGCGCGCCTGCTCTTCGATGACACCGCTTAGCCCCAACCGGTTGGGAAAGAAAGCACCGGGGTTCTCGTCGGGCATAAGCTCCACAGGCTCGTCCTGCTGCTGAAGTGCTTGCAGCAGGGCCAGCGGTAGCCTGGCATCGACATGTCCCCACGAATCGCTCATCCCGTCGAAGCTTCTCCCTTCCGACCCGTCACAGCAAGCCTACCGCGACCGCGGCGGTAATGACGACGATCCCCATGATGTTAAGCCAGAAGCCCGCTCTTCGCATCTCGGCCGGCTCGATGTATCCGGACCCGAAGACGATGGCGTTTGGCGGTGTGGCGACCGGGAGCATGAAAGCCATCGACGAGCCCATCGCAGCCGCGGCCATCAACGCCAGTGGCTCGATGCCGAGCGATGCTCCCAGACCCGCCATCACTGGAAGCCCCAGCGTCGCTGTCGCCGTGTTCGATGTGATCTCGGTGACGAAGACAAACAGCGTCGCAACAGCTGCGATGATCAATACGTCCGGGAGACCTGCGAGCACGGCGAGCTCGCCGCCCAACCACTTCGTCAATCCGGTCGATTGAAAGGCGGAGGCCAGAGAAAGTCCGCCGCCGAACAACACCAGGATATCCCACGGTATTGACCGAGCGGTGGCCCAGTCAAGGACGGTGGTGCGCTGGCCACCCCGGTCCCGTGTGGGCCAAACGAAGAGCACCAGCGCTGCCGCGATGGCGATGGTGGAGTCGCCGACTTGGGGCCAGAGAGTCTGAAGCCCAGGGACAACCATGTCGCCGATCTGTTTCGGAGACCTGAAGATCCATGCGACGGCCGCCGCGGCAAAGACAAACGCTGTAACCCGTTCACTCCGATGCCAGCGGCCCAGTTTGTCTCGCTCATCGGAGATCACGTCGATGACGCCGGGGATTGGAATGTTCGGTAAGCGGAATAAGACCAGGGAGAGTAGCGCCCAACAGGCGACGAGCATGACGACCGAAACGGGCAAGCCAATGGCTATCCAACTGGCGAAGCTCAAGTCATAGCCGAGCAATTCGTCCGCCATGGCGGCGAGGACGGCGTTGGGTGGTGTGCCGATCAAGGTGGCGACGCCACCGATGGACCCGGCGTAGGCGATGCCCAACATCAGGGCGGTGCCGAAGCCTGGCGCTACGCCACCCGGCTGCCGCGCGGCCTCGCTGCCATCGTCGACCCGTTCGCTGTAGATGAGGCTCAACACGGCGGCGCCGATGGGCATCATCATCAGAACCGAGGCGGTGTTGGACATCCACATGCTCAGGAACGCGCAGGCGAGCATGAACCCGGCTATCAGTCTTCGCGGCGAGGTCCCTGTGCGGGCCACGACACCGAGAGCGATCCGCCGGTGAAGCGACCAGCGTCGCATGGCGGCCGCGATGAAGAATCCACCCATGAATAGAAAGATCACCGGGTTGGCGTAGGGGGCGGCGGCCGTTCCCGGACTGCCGATGCCAAGGGCGGGGATGACTAACAGGGGGAGCAGCGCCGTGACCGCCAGCGGAACCGCGACGGTTAGCCACCAGACCGCCATCCAGCCAGTCATCGCCAGGGTCGACTGACCTTCGGGCGTAACACCTTCGGGCCTGGGCATCGCCAACAGCACGAGGAACAAAGCCGGTCCAGCGATGATCCGAAGGTCGCGACCGCGCGACTTTCCTGGGTCGTTGCGTGAATCGGGCATCGGTCCGACAATAAGTCCCTCGCGGCGGCAG
>JBDHGH010000185.1:0-7000 GCA_039589995.1 Gemmatimonadota bacterium
CATCGTGGGGGTCATGGGATATGGCGGAGGCGTAATCGGCCGCTATAGTGACCTGCAGGAGGAGTTCCCCGATATCGCGCACTTCCACACGCTGCGCGTCAACATGCCGAGCGGATGGTTCTATACCTCCGACGCGCTGCGGACGATCTGCGACATCTGGGAGCGCCACGGATCCGGTCTCACCAACATGCACGGGTCCACGGGTGACATCATTCTGTTGGGAACGACCACGGACGAGCTCGAGCCTACCTTCGCGGAGCTTACCGAGGCCGGGTTCGACCTCGGCGGCTCGGGTTCGGACATGCGTACACCGAGCTGTTGCGTAGGCCCGGCCCGATGCGAGTGGGCGTGCTTCGACACGCTTCACCTAACAAACGATCTCACGCACCACTTCCAGGACGAACTGCACCGTCCGGCTTTCCCGTACAAGTTCAAGATCAAGTGCTCGGGATGCCCCAACGACTGTGTTGCTTCGATTGCGCGAGCCGACATGTCGATCATCGGTACCTGGCGTGACCAGATCAAGATCGATCAGGCGGAAGTCAAGGCGGCGGAAGATGCGGGGCTCGACATTCAGCGAGATATCTGCAACAACTGCCCCACCAAGTGCATCGAGTGGGACGGCGCTGAGCTCAAGATCGACGACGAGAACTGCGTGAAGTGCATGCACTGCATCAACGCGATGCCCAAGGCTCTGAGCCCCGGGGATGACCGAGGCGCAACCATCCTGCTCGGTGCCAAGGCGCCGATCGTAGAGGGCGCACTACTTTCGTCGGTTTTGATTCCGTTCATCAAGGTCGAGCCTCCCTACGATGATCTCAAAGACCTCATCGAGCGCATATGGGACTTCTGGGGCGAGCACGGCAAGAACCGCGAGCGGGTCGGCGAGTTCATGCAGCGCGTCGGTCTGGGGAATTTCCTGGAGCAGATCGAGGTGGAGCCCGTTCCTGAGATGATCGCACATCCGAGAGAGAACCCCTACGTCTTCTACGAGGAGTACTTCGAGGAGGAGGAAGAGGAGGGAGAAGCATAATGGCTACTACTGAGAGACTTACCGATATTGGTCCTCCGAATTACGAGAAGTTCCTGCCTCCCGTGATCAAGGCTAACTACGGGAAGTGGAAATACCATGAGATCCTGAAACCCGGCGTGATGGTCCACGTCGGTGAAACGGGCGACAAGCTCTTCACCGTTCGCGCGTCCTCGCCGCGCTTGCTGTCAGTGAATCGCATCCGTGATTTCGCTCAACTCGCGGACAAGTACTGCGACGGCCACCTGCGGTTCACCAGCCGCAACAACGTCGAGTTTCTGTTTACGGACCAGTCTAACATCGATCCGCTGATCAAAGATCTCGAGGCGTTGGGCCATCCAGTCGGCGGCATTGGAAACGCCATTTCCAATATCGTTCACACTCAGGGCTGGGTGCATTGCCACTCGGCTGCGACCGATGCCTCGGGCGTTGTGAAGGCTGTGATGGACGATCTGTGTGACTACTTCACCGGGATGGAGATACCTGGGAAGCTGCGAATCGCACTGGCCTGCTGCCTCAACATGTGCGGAGCCGTGCACTGCTCGGACATCGCCATACTGGGCATTCACCGCAGGCCTCCGAAGATCCAGCACGACAACCTCAACAAGATCTGCGAGATCCCGAACGTGGTGGCCTCATGCCCCACGGCGGCGATCCGACCGGCGACGGTGGAAGGTAACACTTCCGTGGAGATCGACGAGGAGTTGTGCATGTTCTGCGCGAACTGCTTCACGGTCTGCCCGTCGCTGCCGATGGCTGACGCGCTAAACGACGGTGTATCGATCTGGGTCGGAGGAAAAGTCTCAAACGCCCGCTCGGAACCGACGTTCTCGAAGCTGGCGATTCCGTTCCTGCCGAACACTCCGCCGCGTTGGCCGGAAGTGACGGAAGCCGTGCGGAACATCGTGGAGGTTTGGGTCAAGAACGCCCGTAAGTACGAGCGCATGGGCGAGTTCATCGAGCGAATCGGCTGGCCCCGTTTCTTCAAGATGACGGGCATCGAGTTCGAGAAGGAGCATATCGACGACTTCAAATATGCGGGCCTCAGTTTCAAGCGGTCCGCGCAGCTTAGACAATAGGAGGCAAGCGATGGCTGTCACGACCGAGCAAGTCGCGGACGCCATGTACGAGATGGTCAAGGAGTACCAGGGCAAGAAGAAGTTCAAAGCCTCCGATTTGACCAAGGCGATGATTCAGAAGTTCGGTGAAGACGAAGTCGACAAGAGGTTCTGCAAAGGGGCCATTCGCAGCTTGATGGACTCCGGACGATGCGTCTACACCTACTTCGGTGGTAGCTACATCGAGCTCCCTCCGGAAGAGGGGAGTACCAAGTGAGCATAGCCTAGCTATGCTTGCTGTCCAGACAATTTGAAACGATGCGCATTCCCTGATTTGGGAAGGGAATGCGCTTGGGAATAACGAGCGTTACAACCACGCGTGGCGCGGGGTGGGTTTATGGCTAAGGTAGTTAAAAAGAAGAAGAAGGGGTTCAAGGCGAGAGGCTTCTCCGGCGGAGCGTCGCGTGAGCAGTCGCCGTTGCGACCAAAGCACGTGGAGAAGAAACCACCGTGCCACCATACTTGCCCCAGCGGCAACCTCATCCGGCAGTTCGTCACGACTATCGGTCAGGCGGAACGGCTGGAGAAGCCGTTGGATCAAGCTTTCGAAGAAGCCTACTACATCTATACGGACACCAGCCCGTTCCCGTCGGTGTGTGGCCGTGTCTGCCCGGCGCCGTGCGAGACCGAATGCAATCGCAAGGACCTGGAGGGTGCGGTCAACATCAACAAGATCGAGAGGTCCATCGGCGACTACGGCATCGAGAACAACCTCGCGCTGAAAAAGCTCAGCGAGGAGGAGAAGTCGGAGAAGGTCGCTGTGGTGGGTGGCGGACCCAGCGGCCTATCGTGCGCTTACCAGCTGGCCCGACGCGGGTACGGGGTGACGGTGTTCGAGGCGATGGAGAAAGCCGGGGGGATGCTGCGCTACGGCATCCCGGGCTATCGACTTCCCGAGTCGGTTCTCGACGCCGAGATCCAGAAGATCCTCGACGTCGGCGTGGAGTTGAAGTGCGGCGAGAAGATCGGCGTGGATGCGAGCGTCGAGGATCTCAAGAATTCTTATCAGGCCGTCTATGTGGCCCTCGGCGCCCAGCAGGGGGTCAGCCTCGGCGTCGAAGGCGAAGATGCGCCCAACGTATACTCGGGAGTGGACTTTCTGAGTCGCTTCCACCACGGTGAGAAGTTGGAACTGGGTAAAGATGTGGTGGCCATCGTGGTTGGCGGCGGCGATACCGCGATCGATGCTGCGCGAATCTGCAAGCGCCTCGGCGCGAACGTGACGGTTCTGTATCGCCGCACGCTGGCCGAGATGCCGGCGATCAAGGAGGAGGTCGAGGAGGCGATTAACGAGGGGATCACCATCGAGTTCCTGGCCGCACCGATCGGCTTCAGACAGGAGGATGGCCGCGTTGTCGCCATGAAGGCCATTCGCATGGAGTTGGGCGAGCCCGATTCGTCAGGTCGCCGACGGCCGGTTCCCATAGAAGGATCGGAATTCGAGATCCCGGCCAGCGCGGTCATCTCCGCCGTCAGCCAGCAGCCGGACTTCTCGGGCTTCGAATCGCTCATCGAGGGCAGGGATTGGATCAAGGTGGACGATGAAGGGGCGACAAAGGTCGACGGCATCTGGGCCGGCGGTGACGTGACGAACCTGGAACTGGTCACCACCGCGGTCGGCCACGGCCGTCGGGCGGCCGAAGCGATCGTTCGCAGGCTCACCGGCACCGCCGCGGAGAACGGTGATATGCCGCTCATCCGCAGCGACAAGATGCTCCTGGATCACTACGAAAAGCAGGAGCGCGGAGAGCCCACCGCAATCGACCTCGATCAGCGTATGGACTCGGTGGACCTCGAGGTCAACCTGGGGTTCACGCGGGATGAGGTGATCGTTGAAGCGCAACGCTGTATGAGCTGCGGCTATTGCTTCGACTGCGAGAAGTGTTGGATGTACTGTCAGGATCAGGCCATCGAGAAGCCGCTGAATAGAGGCGAGCTGTACCCGTTCAAGATGGCGAACTGCACGGGCTGCAAGAAGTGCGCGGAGATTTGTCCCTGCGGCTTCATCGAAATGGTGTGAGCTGTGGACGTCCCCCGGATTCTTGTCGCCGGGGTGCGTGGCGGTAGCGGAAAGACACTCATCTCATTGGGAATCGCGGCGGCCTGGCGCAAGCAGGGCCGCCGCGTTGCACCTTTCAAGAAGGGGCCCGACTATATCGATGCGGCGTGGCTGTCCATGGCCGCGGGCCAACCCTGCCGCAACCTCGACCTCTTCCTCATGTCCCCGGACGCAGCGTTTCGGTCCTTCGTCGGCAAGAGCGCTAAGGCGGATGTTGCCGTCATCGAGGGCAATCGCGGTCTCTACGATGGGTTGGACGCGCAGGGGAGCTATAGCACGGCCGAGCTGGCCAAAATGCTGCAGTCACCCGTCGTTCTCGCTGTAGACTGCACCAAAGTGACGCGTACGGTCGCCGCCATCGTCTTCGGCTGTCAGCAGCTCGATCCCCAGGTGCCTTTGGTAGGAGTGGTCTTGAACCAGGCGGCCAGCCCGCGGCACGCGGCTGTTTTGCGCGAAGCCGTGGAAGATACCTGCGGGCTGCCGGTGGTTGGAGTGATTCCCCGAATTCGCGAGCATCTCTTTCCGGAGCGACACCTAGGCCTCGTTCCCCCGGAGGAGCATGGCCAACTTTCCGCCGCCATCGAACAGGCCGCCGCCGTGGCCGAAGAACACATCGACCTGAAAGCCGTGTGGGAGCTGGCCCGGAAGGCTCCGGCGCTCGAGCTGGGGGCACGCCCGGTCGTGGACGCGGGAACGAAGCCGGAAGTGGCCCGGATCGGCGTCTTCCGTGACGCGGCGTTTCAATTCTACTACCGCGAGAACCTCGAGGCATTGGCCTTCCAGGGCGCCCGGTTGATCGAGATTTCCCCGATACACGATTCGGAGTTGCCGCAGGTCGACGCTCTATATATAGGAGGTGGCTTCCCGGAGACGCTGGCCCCTGGCCTGGCGGAAAACAAGCCTTTTTTGAAGTCCTTACGTAGCTCGATCGAGGACGGATTGCCCGTTTACGCCGAGTGCGGTGGGACGGTCTACCTGGGTGAGAAGCTGGAGTATGAGGGAAAGGAGTACTCCATGGTGGGCGCGCTACCTGTCGTCTTCGCCTTTCGAAGAAAGCCGCAGGGACACGGGTACACGATGCTGGAGACCGTGGAGGAGAATCCGTTCTATAAGGTCGGGGAAGCACTTCGCGGGCATGAGTTCCACTATACGTATATGGAATCGTCTTCGAAGGAACTCACCTTTGCGTTCCGGGTCGGGCGCGGCCACGGCTTCGACGGCGACCGGGACGGTCTGGTCCACCGCAACGTGTTGGCGTGCTATACACACATACACGCCCTGGGCACCGACAGCTGGGCCCCGAGCCTCGTACGCGCGGCGGCTCGGTACGCGGAGACCCCCAGGTAGCGGATTTCCCCAGCAAGAAATGGGGCGGTGGCCGACGGCCACCGCCCCTTCTTGCATCGATGCAAAGCAGGGTGCTACAAGTACTCGTCTCGTTCCGCTGCTTTGCCATTCAACATGATCGCGCGGGAGAGCATGTCGTGGACGCCCCCGACCTCGATCTGCTCTTCGTGGTGCTCCAGCAACTGAGTCAACTGACGCTTGCAATTGGAGCAAGCAGTGGACACGTATTCTGCTCCGGTCTCACGGATTTGCTCTAGCTTCTTCTTGCCGGAGATCTCCATGCGGAAGTCGATGATATCGTCCATGGCGGACAGACCCCCGCCGCCTCCGCAGCACCAATTCTCACCGCGGTTGGGGTACATCTCGCGGAAATCGTCGCAGGAAGCTTCGAGAATGACCCGCGGTTCCTCGGTGATGCCGCAAGAGCGTCCGAAGTTACACGGGTCGTGGTAGGTTACTGGCTGCGGGTTCTTGGACTTGTCGAACTGGATTCTGCCGGCCTTGATGTGTTCGGCGGTCCACTCCATGCAATTGATGATTTCGAAGGGTAGCTCTCCCCACCAACTCGTTTTCTCCATCATCATCTTCATGATCCGATAGGCGTGGCCGCATTCGCCCATCAACATGGTCTTGGTCCCCAGCTCCTTGGCCTCGTCCACGTAGAGCTTGTTGTCGGCCTTCATGTCTCCGTCGTTCCCGGTGAACAGACCGTAGTTGGCACCGTCGAAGCACTTGGAGCTCATGGTCCACTTGTCGGCCATCCCCAAGGCGTGAAAGACCTTAGCGACGCCCATCGTCGCTTCGGGGTTGACCAGTACGTCTCCGGAAGGCGGGACGTAGAAGTAGTCCGCGCCCTTCACATCGATGGGGATCTTTATGTCGATACCGTGCTCGTCTTTCATCTCCTCTTCCAGGAAATCGATGGCAGCCCGGAATGCGGCTTCTCCGGCGCCGTCGGTGTTCCCGGTCTCGAGCGAGACCTGGACTACCTTAGCCATCGTTTCCGGTGTCATCCCGACCTTATCGAGAATCGCGCGGCCCTTCCGCGTGATGACCGAGTGATCGATCCCGAAGGGGCAGTACATTGCGCAGCGGCGGCAACCGGTGCACTCATAGAAGATGGATTGCCACTCGTCGATGTCCGCCGGGTCGAAGTCCTCGGCTCCCGCGGCCTTGCCGAACAGTTTCCCGCTGACCGTGTTGTACTTGCGATAGATGCGGCGGATCAAGTCGGTCCGCTCGGCTGGGTTGTATCGCTTCTCGCTTTTGCCGAAGTATACCGGGCATACGGATGCGCACGTCCCGCACTTAACGCACATCTCCATGTACATCCGCATCGCGCGGGGGCCGTCTTTCATGGCCTTGATGGAGTCAACAACTTGCTCTTTCACATTCGCTCTATCTACGGACATCCTAGGCTCTCCCTGTGGCTCACTGTTTCTTGAT
>JBDHGH010000186.1:0-8121 GCA_039589995.1 Gemmatimonadota bacterium
GTCGCTTGAGCGCCGTGGTCAACGGGATGTAGGCTCTTTGGTTTCGGTACGCGAAGGCGTTACCGCTCCAGGCGGCGAAATGGAACTCCTCGCGTTTCAGCACGCCGACGACATGGTAGCGCTCTTCGCCGATGGTGATCACATTCCCGACGGCCGCCGCGGGGCTCCCGAACAGCGAGTCGGCGAATGCGTAGCCCAGCACGGTGGCGTTGGTGCGATACTGCAAGTCCATCTCGGTGAGGAAGCGGCCGTAGAGCGGCTCGATGTCGTTGATCGCCGCGTAGTCGGGTACCGTTGCCACAACCTGACCCTCGAAGCTGTTCCGCGGTCCGGTATAACGCAGGTACCAGTGCCGGGCTCCGCTGATGTACTTTAGGTGCGGGGCCTCCTCTCGCAGATCGAGGACGTCGCGCCAGGTCAATTGCGGGGAAGCCGCCTCGCGAGGTGTCAGCTTGATCCTGCCGCCCAGGTCGTTCCGTACGATGACGCTGCCGGCGCCGCCGACCTCTGCGAGGAAGTCTTCGCTCTGTCGCTGAGCGCCGCCGAACAGCGCCAAGACGGCGATGATCGAGGCGGTGCCCAGCGTCAGGCCCACCAGGCTCAGAAACGTGCGACCGCGGTGTTCCCGTGCTTCGTCGATGCCGGCGGAGACGGACTCGAGGATGTTCATGGCTCGACGCGGCCGTCCGTGATGTTGATGATGCGGCTGGCTTCCGACGCGACGTTGGGATCGTGGGTCACGGTGACCACGGTATGCCCCTGGCTGTGCAGCTCGCGAAAGATCTTCATGATCTCTCTCGACGTGTCCGAGTCGAGGTTGCCGGTGGGCTCGTCGGCCAGGAGCATCGACGGGTTGTTCACCAGGGCACGCGCGATGGCGACGCGCTGGCGTTGGCCGCCCGACAATTCGTCCGGTCGGTGACGCAGCCGGTCGCCCAGCCCCAGCTTCTCCAGCACGGCGCAGGCCTGCTGCCGTCGTGCGCCGCGGCGCATGCCGCCGAGGTAGCGAAGGGGCAGGGCGGTGTTCTCGACGATGTCGATTCGCGAGAGCAGGTTGAAGTTCTGGAACACGAAGCCGACCTTGCGGTTTCGGATCCGGGCCAGCCGCCGGCCACGGAGCGCCGAGACCGGTTCGCCGTCCAGCCAGTACTCACCGGCAGTGGGCGAATCGAGGCAACCGATGATGTGCATGAGCGTCGATTTGCCCGAGCCCGACGGTCCCATGATCGCCACGTACTCGCCATTTTCGATGACGAGGTCGACGCCACGCAACGCCTCCACTTCTACCTTTCCCAGGAGGTAGGCCTTGTGGACCTGCTCGGTTCGGATGACCGGCTCGCCGCCGTTACCGCGCGCTTTGCTCATTGTGCATCGACGAGGCTGTCGGGCGGCTCTACGAGCGTTACCTCGTCGCCTTCTTCCAGTCCCCCGACGATTTCGGCGCGGGCGATGTCGACCAACCCCAACTCGACAGCCGTTTCGACGGGCAGGCCGTCTTCCATCCTGTAGACCACGTCATGCCCGCCCTTCCGGAATACGGCTTCGACGGGAATCGTGAGTACCTCTTCCTTGCGCTCGCCACGGATATCGATGTTCGCGGTCATTCCCGGTCGTAGCCGTACGTCGGGGTCGACGACTTCCACTTCCACATCGAACACGCGGACCCGCGTATCGGTTTCGACGCGAGCTGCGGGTGCGATGAACGAGATCGCGCCCGCCCACTCCTCGTTGGGATACGCATCGACGGTGATCGTAACCTGCTGAGCCAGGGCGACCTTCCCGATATCGACTTCGTTCACGGTCGCCTCGATCATCAGGCTGGACAGGTCGGCGATCGTCACCAGCTCCGTGCCGCCGCCGAACGTCATGGTTCCGGCCAGTACCGACTCGCCTTCCTCGGCGCCCACCCGGATCACTACACCTTCCGCGGGGGCTACGACGTTGAGCGAGCGGACCCGCGAGGACACGCCGGACTGTTCGACGATGCGGAGTTGTTCCTCCGACGACTCTAGCGACAGCTGGGCTTGCTGGAAGGCGGACTCGCGATCCTCGAGTTCTTTTTGGGAGATCAGATTGGATGTGCTGAGCGCACGCCCTTGCTCCAGGTCGCGTTCCGCCTGCGCCAGCGCGACGCGCGCCCGGTCCCGGGCCGAACGGATTTCGGCCACGGCACGCGCCTGGCTGAGGTCCGGTTCCACCGTGGCCAGCACGTCGCCCGCCGAGACCTGATCGCCCTCTCGCACCAGCAGCCGCAGCACGACTCCGCTTACGGCCGGTTTCACCACGACCTGGCGGACGGGTTCGACGGTCCCCGTCTCGTTGAGCAAGATGCTCACCTCACCGAGGCTGACCTCCGCCGTTCTCAGTTGGGGGGACCCGTTCGCGGGTTCATCGCCGCTTGGGCGCAAGATGAACCCGCCCGCTATGGCAATCGGAACGACGCCAGCAGCGAACCACCATCTTTTCTTCATGGCTGGAAACTCGACGGCTGTTGGGGATGCAGGACCCTGACCGACACACTATCTACTACGGCGGTGCCAAAATCAGGGTTTCAGGGCGCGCCGGCCAGTCGCTTCAGTCGAGGAAGCGTTGCCCTGAGGATCCCCTGGCTTGCCGACTCTGCCGAGCAGGGTGTCGGGAACAGTGTGGGACTGATCGCGTTCTCTAGCATATGACACAGGAGCCGAGCCACGGCGCGATCCGTGGCCCGGCTGCGGTTCAGGTTCGAAGGCTCAATAAGGAGAAGACCCCCATGAAAGTGCGATTAGCCCTCCGCGCCGCCCCAGCCCTGGTGGCGCTCACCGCGCTCGCTACGCAAGCGAGTGCGCAGCTGCCGGACCCGGGCATCGAGATCGACTACGAGCGAATCGCCGTGGTCATCACCGATCCCCAGAACGACTTTCTCAGTCCCGACGGCGTGACCTGGGGAGTCGTCGGCGAGAGCGTCACCGAGAACAATACGGTGGCGAACATCGAGGCGTTGTTGAAGACGGCCAAGGCACAAGGTATCCCGGTCTTCGTCTCGCCCCATTACTACTATCCCACCGACCACGGCTGGAAGTTCGGCGGAGCACTCGAAGTGCTGATGCACAACATCGGAATGTTCGATCGCGTCGACCCGCTCAGCCTGGAAGGCTTCGAGGGTTCGGGTGCCGACTGGCTCGAGATCTACAAGCCGTACATCGAGGACGGTAAGACGGTGGTATCGAGTCCCCATAAGGTCTACGGCCCGGAGACCAACGACCTCGTTCTGCAGCTGCGCAAGCGCGGCATCGACCAGGTCATCCTGGCCGGCATGTCGGCAAACCTCTGCACCGAGTCGCATATGAGAGAGTTGTTGGAGCAGGGCTTCGAGGTCGCGGTGGTGAAAGACGCGACGGCTGCCGCCAAGCTGCCGGATTTCGACGGCTATCAGGCTGCGGTCCTCAACTTCCGATTCATGGCCAACGCGGTCTGGACCACAGAGGAAGCCACGGGGATGATGACCCAAGGGACGTACTAAGAGTCAGAGAAGGAAAATCGGGGAAGGGGCCCTGCCTGCGAATCTCGCTGGCTGGGCCCTTTCTTTAGGTTAGGGCCAATTTCGCCAGCAGGTCGGCGAACCGAGGATCTTCGCGAAGGGTGTCTGCCCACGGGTCGGCCTTCAGATAGTAGATCAGCCAGGCCGAATCACGCTGCCCGTGAGCTTGGTCCAGCCACTCGAAGGCCCGGTCCAGGTCACCCAGTCCGGCATGTACCAGGGCGAGCAGATACGACGGAACGTTCACGCGCGTCGCGAGTTCCTTCAACTCCTCGATCATCTCCAGGGCTTCATCTTTCTGCCCACTAACAGCGTACGTGTAGCCGAGCATCCCGATACCACTGGGATGGCGATTCGACAGACGGATTGCCGTTTGCAGCGAGTCGATCGCCTCGTCGATCCTGCTTGCCTGGACGTAGGCTCGTCCCAGGTTGACGTGGGCAGGCCAGAATGTGGAGTCCATCTGGAGCGTTTTCTCGTGCAGGGCGATGGCTTCGTCGTAGCACCGTGCGTAATAATGCAGGTCCCCCATGTCGGTGTTGATGATCAGAGACAGGGGGTCCAGGCTGAGCGCGGTCGTCACGCTCGCGATTGCCTCGTCCGGTTGCTGCCGAGCGGTCAAGTACCAGGCGTGCCAGTGATGTGCTTGGGCGTAGCTGGGGTTGAGCGCGATGGCACGTTCGAAAGCAGCTTCCGCTAGGGACCAGTCCCAGTCGTACCAGCTTTCGACGAAGGCGTACGAAGTATGAGCCTCGGCGAGCGTATCGTCGATCTCCAGGGCTTTCAGGGCCGCGGCCCGAGCTTTGGGGTGAGCCTGCCCGGGGTGGGCGTCACCATAGAACGGCAACAAGTTGTAACAGTCGGCCAGGCCGGAGTAAGCGATTGCGTAGTCGGGATCCAAATCGATGGCACGCTCGAAGTGTTCGATGGCGCGCTGGAATCCTTCCCCGGTCCTCTTGTTCCAGTAGAACTTCCCCAGCAGGTACGAGTTGTGGGCCTCGAGGTTCCCAGTAGGCTCTCGCTTGATGCGCGCCCGCACGTCGGGTGAGAGAGTCGCCTTGAGGGCGTCGGCGATGCGCAACGCGACGTCGCTCTGGATGGCGAAGATGTCCGTCAACTCGCGGTCGTAGTTCTCCGCCCACAGATGCTGATCGGTCCGGGCATCGACGAGCTGGGCCGTAATGCGTACGCGGTCGGCCACCCGGCGGACACTTCCCTCGATGACGGTGGTGACGCCGAGCTCCTGACCGATCTGGCGGAGATTCCTCTCCATGCTCTTGTACTGCATCACCGAGGCGCGTGATATCACCTTGAGATCGGAGATCTTGGCGAGATGCGTGATGATGTCCTCGGTCACGCCATCGCTGAAGTACTCGTTATCCGGATCGGCGCTCAGGTTGGCGAAGGGCAGTACTGCGACCGACCTCAGGCCTCCCGGTGGCGATTCCACCAGCTCGCCCGCCGGAGGTACGATTTTGCCGCTGGTCGTGACCTGAAACGCCAGCGCCAGCAGCACAACGATTGGGAACCCGGCCAATGTGGCCACGACGATGAACGTCAGCGTCCAGGCCGGGAGGTTTAGAGCGGGGACGGCGATCTCCATCGCCTGCCAAAGCACGAATGCGACAGCAGCATATACTACGACGATCCGGAACAGCATGCTGTGCTTCAGCTGCTCTGACCGTCGTGAGAGATGGGACATGAACCCTGCCCTTCGACTGCCGCCGTGCCGGGGTTGAGATATATACCCGCTTCAGGGCCGTAAGATGTGCTTGGAGATGGTCTAGAGCAATCTGCCCATCCAGGCTCCACCTGATACCCCACGCGTCGCCCTCCCGTAAGGTGCATTGACCGGCTTAAGCAGCCCCCCCATCTCATGCCGCAACCTTACACCGGGTGCGCGCGTCAAACAGACAGATTGGCGAGCAATTTCCAAACAGGAGAGATGGCAAATGAGAACGTGTTTGGCGGTTCTGATCGCACTCTTGCTGCCCGCGGCTGCAATTCCGGCGGTGGCGCAGTCTTCGGTGGACTACCTGATTCGGGTCGAGGACCCGGGCACGCAGCTGTTTCACGTAGAGGCGGTTCTGCCGGCCAACGGCGCGGCGACCCTGGTTTCATTGCCCTCGTGGACGCCGGGCTACTACGAGACCAATAACTACGCCCGCTACGTTAGGAACTTCACGGCTCACGCCGACGACGGGTCGTCGCTCCGCTGGGAGCGAGCCGACAAGGACACCTGGCGTATCCTTACACGGGGCGCCTCCAGGGTACGCGTGAGTTTCGATTTCCTGGCTAACAATGTGTCGCTGGACGGCAGCGTGCTCAGGCCCGACTTCGGGTTCTTCAACGGCACGAACCTGTTCGTCTTCCCGGAGACGGGCTACGACTTCCCGGCTCGGGTCCGTTTCGAGCTGCCGGCAGGGTGGCAGGTCGCGACCGAGCTCGCCGAGACCGGAGAGCCCGGCGTGTATTCGGCGGCGGACTTCCACGAACTGGTGGATAACCCGACCTTCGTCGGCCACTTCGCCATCGATAGCGCCCAGGCCGACGGCCGCTGGATCCGGCTGGCAGTATACCCGGCTGATGTGATGTCGGACCCGGCATTCGAAGAGACGCTGGATGCGTTGCAGCGGATCGCCGACTACAGTCACGACCTTTTCGGCGCGCCGCCCTACGAGCGCTATACAACGTTTGTCTACGCCTATACAGGCCAAGCGAATTCGGGCGGCGGACTGGAGCACGCCAACTCGCACTTGGATATAGTCAACGCTGCGGGATTCCAGAACGCCGAGCGGGGACTCGGCGTCTCGTTCGGCCTCCTCTCTCACGAGTACTACCACGCTTGGAACGTGAAGCGGATACGGCCGGCGGAGATGTGGCCGTACGACTACGAGAACGAGCAGTACACACCGCTTCTCTGGGTCTCGGAAGGGTTCACCAGCTACTACGGTCCGCTCATCCTGACGCGAACGGGGCTACGGGATGAAGAGGGTTTCTGGACCTCGATGCAGGGCAACATCGGCGGTGTGGAAAGCGAGCCTTACCAAGCATCGGTTGAAGACATCAGTCTCGCCACCTGGATCAATCCGATTCCCATCAGCGGCGGCTATTACTACAGCAAGGGTGCGCTGATCGGCCTGCTGCTCGACATCAAGATTCGCAGCGCCACGGACAACCGGCACAGCCTGGATGATGTAATGTACCAGTTGTACCACGAGCACTACGAGCGGAATCGTGGGTTCACGACCGAGGACTTTTTGCGCTACGTGGCCGAGCACATCGGTGAAGAGGAGATGCAGTTGTTCTACCGCGCTCATATCGACGGCCGAGAGCCGCTCCCCTACGGCGAGGTGCTGGAGTTGGCCGGGATGAGTTTCCGTGTGGATACTATCGTCGAGCCGCTCCTGGGAATCTACCCGGACTACAGTCAGGAAGGCCGGGTGCTGATCGACGATATGCCGGTGACGGTTGGGCCGACCTGTACCGGGCCGCTTACGCCGACTCGGTCGGCGTACCGTTCGAAATCGAGGTCCTCCGCGACGGAGAGCGAGTTACGGGACGGTCGGGAATCCGTACTCGGACGCGACTCGAGTATCAAGTGGAGCCCGACCCCAACGCCAGCGAGGGGCAGCTGGAGATCCGGCGCGGCATCCTCGATGGGGCGACTCGATAGCGGCGCGGAGAACACGCCCGCCAACATCGTGCGCGCCGCGCGCGGGGTTCAGCGTGAGTTCACCGATTCCGCCTGTCCGCGGGGACGGAGCTCTAGGCGCGCCTTGGCTTGATCTTGCGGCGCCAGCCGGCCGTCCAGGGTGACCGAGTGACGGCCCGGCGCGATCCGGAAGACCGATTCGTCCACAGCGACTTCTCGCATCAGTCGATGATCCGCATCACGGATGGTGACCGTCGTTCCGCCCTCGTATCGCAGCGACCAGCCTTCCGGTAGGCTGAAGGGCAGGGCGATCTCCACGTCATCGATAGTCATGCGGAACTGCGAGACCGCTCCATCCTCCGCGCTCAAGATCCAGTGGAGTGTCTGTTCCTCGCCCGGGTTCTCGAACGAGAATGTCGAGGCGGTAGGCTCACCGGGCTGCCGTGCCCCACGCTCGTGCCGGAAGATTTGCGGGAACACCTCGGTCAGTTGCCACGCATCGGCTCCGGTCGCATCGAGATGAAACTCGCGGCTCACGTCTTCCATGCGCTGCTTCTGCTCGCCGCTGAACGCGGCAGCCATGCGCGCCTGCTCCCACAGACCGATGGCTTCGAGGATGCGATCGGTGAAGCCGTTCGTCTGTAGCGCGTCGTAGCTGGTGACGAATGAATACCCGGCATCGAAAGCCGCCGACCGAGCCAGCATCCACTCCACATCTTCGATGGTGGTCTGCGAGGTCATGCGGAACCATCCCAGCATCGCCGGCATCAGGTTGCGGCGGAAGTAGGGCTGATTCTTCAACCGATACTCGGTTTGGCTTTCGCGAAAACCGGCGTACCACGGCTCGCCCCAGTTCATGCGGGTGTAGATGTGCCAGAAGAAGTGGCTGGTGCGACTGGCGTCGGCGATCAGATGCCCGCGAACGTCGTCATTGAGGTTCTCGTAC
>JBDHGH010000187.1:0-6965 GCA_039589995.1 Gemmatimonadota bacterium
CAATAGCTATGCCGTGCGGATGGGGAAATAGACCGAAGGCCGGGAGCAAACAGGCCAATATGTAATCTTACAGAGCTGTCTCCGCCTGCTCTTCGGTCAAAAGCCCCATCCGCGTCCATATTAGATGCACCCTGCCTCAAGCACCAACCAGAGTTCCTGCTCGTACTCGTTATCGTACTCGTACTCGACTCCACACATCCTTGGAGTAGGATTAGGATTACGAGTAGGAACCCCGAGACGAGGGACGCTGCAGGCTCAGTTTTCCAGGGGATGACCCGCGTTCTTCCAATCCTTCATACTACCGGTGAAGTTCAGAATGTTACTAAACCCCTGTGCCTGGAGCAGGCTGACCGCGATGGTGGAGCGGGCTCCGCTCTCGCAATGAAGCACGACCGGCCGATCGGCTTCGACTTCCTGGATCCGATCGGACAGATAACCCAGGGGAATATTGGGCGCCCCGGGAATATGCTCCCACTTCCACTCGTTGGGGTCGCGCACATCGATCACCGCCAACTCGCCTGAACCCAGTCCCGCGGCCAGTGCATCGAGCGTGATCTCTTCCACTTCGCCCAACCGTCGGCCTCCGTTGACCCACGATTCATTGGCCTTGCTACCGAAGTAACCCGCGAGCCGATCGAGCCCGATCATCTTCAGGTCACGGGCCGCCTCGTCCACGAAATCCTCGCAATTGTTCTCTTCCACGATCAGATAGAAATCGCGATCGTATGAGACCAACCACCCGGCATAGTTCGGGAAGGACCGATTGAGCGGGATGCTGATCGTGCCCGGTATGTGAGCCGCAGCGTACTCGCTCGACAGACGCGTATCGATGACCAGGGCCCCCGCATCCAGCACCTCGGTCAATCGCGATTCGGCGAAGCGCCACGGTCGTCGGAATCCACCCAAAAGCGGCGGCCCGTCCCGATTCATCGTCTTCATCTGCCCGAAGTACTTCGGCGGCTCGGGCTGGTCGGTGAGCACAGAGCGGACGAACTCGTCCTCGCTCTGTTGGCCGAACGCCCAATTGAACAGCTTCTCGTACCCGAGCGACGACTGCGGAACCGCCCCGAGCGACCGCCCGCAGGCGGACCCGGCACCGTGACCCGGCCAGACCTGCAAGTAGTCTGGCAAATCCCGAAAGCGCTGCACCGAATGGTAAAGCTGCCGCGCCGAAGCCTCCATCGTGCCCTCGACCTTGGCGGCCTTTTCGAGAAGGTCGGGTCGGCCCACGTCGCCCACAAAGATGCAGTCGCCCGTTAGAACGCCCATGGGCCGATCGGCGCCGGCGGTGTCGGTCACGATGAAACAGAGATGTTCCGGCGTGTGACCCGGCGTGTGGAGCGCATCGATCCTGATGTTTCCCACCGTGAACGAGTCGCCGTCGCGAAGCAACTCGGCATCCGCCGCGAACCCGTACTTCCAATCCGCATCGCCCTCGTCCGACAGATACATTTTAGAGTCGGTTCGTGCGGCAAGCTCGCGTGCGCCCGAGACGAAATCCGCGTGGATGTGGGTCTCGGTGACATGAGTGATCTTCAATCCTTCCGACTCGGCGGCCCGGACATACTGCTCGACGTCCCGGTTCGGGTCGACGACCAGGGCCTCGCCGGTGGCGCCGCACCCGATGAGATAGCTGGCCTGGGCTAGTTTGCGGTCGTAGAAACGTTCGAAGATCACTGTTGGATTTCCTTGACTGGGCTTGGTCCTTACGCGCTAAACCGTCAGCAGTGTACGGGGGTTCCCGCCCGACAACGCCCTAGAGCGGTGCTTCGCACATCAGCGCGAGCGTGTTTCCGTCCAGGTCGGCGAAGAATGCCAGCCAGAGTTCGTGGTCTTCGGCCTTGTGGACGAGAACGGGGTCCTGTACGAACTCGACCCCGCGCTTCCTCAGGGTCGCGTGCGCCTCATTGATGTCACCGACTCGATAGTAGAGGATCGAGGTCCCAGCGCTGGGTTCTTCCGAGTCGGTCTCGCCAAGCATGAGTCGTATGTCGCCGCACTGGAAAAACGACATGCCCGGAACCTCGAAAAGAAACGGGATGCCGAGCACATCGCGATAGAAGGCCGTTGCCTCCTCGAGATCGTGGACGGTCAAAGCGATCTGTCCGATCGCCGAGAGCGAAAAACCGTCTCCGCTTGTCATTGTATCTCCTATCCGCTCGCCTTATAGCTCTTTTCTATATTTGTCTTCAGGGATTCGAGCATATCCTCGATGTTGCCGCGAAGCCCACGTTCCAGCATGGTTCGCTTGATGCCGCTGACTTTGCCATCGAATCGCTGCCGCAACACCCACAGCAGATAGGCCTCGTCGCTTCCGGGAACCGAGACCACGATGACGTAGTCGAAGGCCGCCTGGAAGTAGTGGCTGGCGTATATCTGTTTGGTGGCAATGATCGCATCGACCCCGGTCGTCTCGGGCTCCGCGCGGATCGCCATATGATGGAGTCCGATTACCGGCTTGAGGCTGAAGTCCTCGACGGCCCAGTAGAAGATGTCCTCTACACCTTCCAGGGGTTCGTTAGGGTACCCCTCCAGATAGCGTCGAAACGCCGCATCGTAGCTCAAAGAGTGAGTAGATTCGCCCAGCAGTCGTCGGAAACCCTCAGCCACGCTGAGTGGCTCGCTCTTGTCGTCGTACGTAGCAAGCGCGTTAGCGCCCTCGGACATGTAGGCCTGCACGTATTCCGCGGATATTTGGGCGAACAGCGCTTGAACCTGTCTCGAGTAATCGCTAGCCGACCAATCGACGTCAGCCAGGAACCGCTCGATGGCGCCGGCGGGAAGCTTCACGTCGCACTTCCCTACCTGGCATTTCTTCAGGGCCTCGACATCGTCCTTCGGTATCTCGAGTCGTGATAGGTCCGCGAGCGCGGGTGTGCTCGAGAATCGACCCATCTGCATGATCGTGCTGGCGTCCGACACGGGGGCGTTGAAGTCTCGAAAACCCCGAATCAGGAACGAAGCCGGCACCCCAACCATGACGGCGCCAAATACCTGGACTTCGGTATTGTCCTCTGACTTGGGGACTTTGAGGACGGCCTCGCCTTTCGCCAGCTTCTCGAGATCCCCGCTCGAAAAACCCGCGTTCTCGCTTAAGAACTTCGGCACATCGACCTGTGCCCGAAGCGCTGCGGGAGTGAGCGCCGCGAGCGTCAGCAGAGCGAGAATCCGGCCCAGCGGAACCCAACGATCAGTCAACAATATAACCTCGGTCCGATATCAAGCCGGCCCAGCAAGCTGGAGGAACCACGGCCGGCTAAGGTTGAAGTGATATTCAAGATGACGGTCGGACGAGACAGGAGCAAGTTGGCTCGGCCCAGCCAGTCCTTGTAATCGAGGCCACGATACTGCAGTTTCTAGGTACGCTCCGTTGCCTGTGGTGAGGGGAAGCGAGGAGGCTTAATGGGAATGGACAGTAACGGCAACTGGCGCCGCACCGTCAACCGCTATATCGGCCTCGGGGCATCGGTCCTCGGCATGGCCATCGTTCTCAGCAGTTTCCGACTGCTGGGCAACCTCGTCCTGTGGTACGTCGCCGTCATGGCCGGGCTGCTGATCATCCTCGCCGGATTCCTTTACGGCACCTACCCGTTTCTGACCAGTGAACGCCGCTACAAGGCACTTCGGACCGAGGTCGAGCGGTTCATCAAGCTGGTCCGTCGGCTGAACGAGGCGGCGACCCGAGATTCGCCGGAAGAATTCGCGCGCGCCAAGAAGGAAATGGCAGCTTCAGTGGAACGGATGTCGGAGCTGGCCGGAAAGGAAGACTAAGCGCCAGGCACGCGGCCTCTCCGGCCGCCGCTTCCCGGTTCGGCCCAAAGATCGGAGCCATCGATATGGAAGCATCGCCCGCAGCTACCCGTCGACGCTTCGGTTCCGTCTTCTCGCTAGCCAAACGAGCCCAGGCGACTTTCGGTCGTTTTCCGTTCGTTCTGCTTTCGGCTATCGGCGCGGCTGCTACCGCCATCTATCTCGCGCAGATCGAGTTCGAGCCGGACGAAATCGCAGGACTCTACTATCCCATCCTGATGACCTGCATTCTCGGCATCTCGCTGTTTATCGCGCTGCGGTTATTCGGTGAGAGCCGCGGTTGGACCCGGACCACCCAGTTCAAGGTCGCGCTGGTCGGGTTGGCGGCGCTGGTCGTTTACTACGCCATCCTGCCGTTCCCCATCAAAGAGAGTGACGTCTTTCGCTACTTCCAACTACTCGTCGCCGCTCATCTGCTCGTGGCGTTCGTACCGTTCCTGGGTCGCTCGGCCGGCGAGAACGGATTCTGGCAGTACAATCGAGCGATGTTCCTTCGCATCGCGCTGGCCGTCCTATACTCGGCGGTGCTCTACATCGGACTGTCTTTAGCGATCGCAGCTGTAGAGAATCTGCTCGACATCGACCTGAACGAGATGATCTACATGCAGTTGTGGTTCACGATCGTCTTCGTTTACGGCACGTGGTTCTTCCTCGCAGGAATCCCGGAGGACATTCGAGCGCTGGAAGGGGCCCAGGACTACCCGATCGGACTGCGGATCTTCACCCAGTACGTTCTGATTCCGCTGGTCGTAGTCTACCTGATCATCCTCTACGCCTACATGGCCAAGATCATCATCCAGTGGAACCTTCCAGAGGGGTGGGTGGGCTATCCCGTCATCGGCGTGGCCATAACCGGAATGCTCGCCCTGCTGCTGGTGCACCCGATTCGCGAGCGAGCGGAGAACGCCTGGATCCGTACTTATGCGAAGTACTTCTACTGGGCGCTGTTTCCACTCATCGTCCTCATATCGGTGGCCATCGCTACTCGGATCGATGCCTACGGGATCACGGAGCGACGCTACGCCGTTGTCATCGCCACGGCCTGGCTGTTTGGGATCGCGCTCTACTTCACTTTCTGGCGCAGGCGCGATATACGCATCATCCCGATCACGCTGTGCGTCACGACCCTCGTAACGGCGCTGGGCCCTTGGAGCGCAACTCGCGTGTCTCGCCACAGTCAGGTACAACGGCTGGAGGAGATCCTGATTCGGGAGGACGTGCTCGTCGACGGTTCCTTGAGTCGCACCCCCAAGTCGATCGAGTTCGAGGTCGAGGCGGAGATCAGCGATATCGTACGTTATCTCGATAACGCACACGGCCTCACCTCGATAAGGACCTGGTACGCGGATCCGGACCGGCTACCCGAGGACTTGAGCATACAGCTGGCCATGGAGGGCATGGGCCTCCAGTACATCAGTCCCAGGCGGGGGACGGGCGAGAGCTTCTACATAGAAGTGGACGCGCCTCAGCAGCTAACGGTCGCCGGGTTCGACTACGTGTATCATCTCAGCGAACGCTGGGGCGACCGTCCCACCGAGTTGACGGTGCAGTTGGACACGGCCACCGAACTGGCACTGCGCGGATTGACCTTCCGCGTCGGGCCTCCCGAAGACAGAACGGCATGGCTGGAAATGGATTTCGGGGGAAAGCTAACGGAAATGCGCGAACGGCAGGCTCGTGGCGACCACCTGGGACTGGAGGCGACCGCCCTCGAGGCCGAGAACGATCGCTACCGACTGCGCTTGTATCTGGGAACGGCGGCAGGGTCCTTCGCTGCCGACTCCCTACACCTCACCCGACTCGAGGCCTTCGTTCTTGTCGATTCCAAGTAGCATTGGGACGAGCGACTCGGCCCTCTAGGAAGTCGCGCCCGGGGCCGCCTCCACGGCCGGGTCGCTGGGCCCACTTCATCGAGGCGAAGAACGCAGTTGCGGCTCTAACCCTCCATCGTGGGCCTCCTGCTCCGCTGGATCCCTGCGCTGCTGCGCCCTACCCAGAGCGATCGAGAGTGCGCACCAGACCGCAGCGAAGGGTACGGTGGCCGCTGCCATCAATGTCATCGTGCCCAAGGTACTCAACACACCTTGAATGCCGGCGCCCGCCACGTCTCCGCCACGGTAAAGGAAGACGTCGATGAGCGGCTTCGCTTTGTATTTGTCTGCCGGGGGAACCACGCTGAACAGAGTCTCTCTGGCAGGGCGTGACATGGCGTAGCGCGTCGCCCTGTGTAGCGCTTGAAAGAGCGCCATCACACCGTACACCGGCCAGATGGCCAACACTGCGAAACCTGCAACCGTCACCAGTGGCAAAATGGCGAGTGTCCAACCCACGCCCAGGCGTTTGATGACACGGGTCGTAATAAATATCTGGGTGATCAGCGTCGCGCCCTGGGCCAGAGCGTCGAACTGGGCAAAGGCACCTACACGTTGGCTGAAGGAATCCGTGTTATCCAGAATAATATTGGCCTGGGTGAAATAGATCAGCGTGTTGGAGATGGCCATGAAGACGATGAACAGCGCTATGCCGAGGAGATACGGCGACGTTGCCACGGCGGTTGCGCCATCCCAGAAAGTCCCGCCGATGAGCTCACCGGCGCGTGCAGCGGGTGCGGTACTCTCCTTGGTGAGGCGGGAATGTTCCGAACCAACTGCCACGCGATCGAGCACCAGCATGATCACTATCGCCGCTCCGAAAAAACCGGCGCCAGTCAACATCAAACCCACCGGTAGGTAAACCGACTCCGTCATTCCGCTGATGACGTTCGTTGCCCAGCCGCCGACCAATGCTCCCAGGGTGCCGCCTATGCCAACGAAGGCGAACATGCGCTTGCCTTGGTCAACATTGAAAATGTCCACCATGAATGCCCAGAAAAGGCTGTTCACGAACAGGTTGATCGCGCTGAGCCAAGCGTAAAACATGTAGCCCACGCCGCGAGCAAGACCCGTTTCGGCGTCGGTTCCGATCAGACCGCCTCCAGCCCCGGCATCGATGATCAACAGACTCGAGAAAGCCATCAGACAGACAATGACGAACAGGTAGCCGACGGGTATGAAGCGCCGTCGGTCCAGACGACTGACAACACCGCCAAAAAGGAGAACGAGAATCAGGGAAACGACGGACGTCATCACGAACAGCCAACGAAGTTGGCCCATGCC
>JBDHGH010000188.1:0-6889 GCA_039589995.1 Gemmatimonadota bacterium
GATGATCAGCGAGCAAAACCACTTCTGCTCTAGCCTCAATTGATAAGGAGTGTCCACACATGTCCTTTTGCAAGTCCATTCAGCCCCTACCCGCGATGCTGGCCCTAGTGCTGGCCGGTGCCGCATGCCAAGTAGAAGACGATGACACAGCCGGCCAGACTGCGGCTGGTGAGCCCTGGGTGATCGAGGATGCCCAGGTCAATTCGGATGATGGTATCCGCGTACTCGTCCTGCACGACATGGAAGGACTGTCGGGACAAGACGATCCGAGGACCTTCGATTTCGGCACCGACGAGTACCCGCTCGGCCAGGACCTGTTGGTCGGTGATGTGAACGCCGTGATCGATGGCCTGTTCGCGGGTGGCGCGACCGAGGTCCACGTCGTGGACGGTCACGGTAGCGGCAACCCGGACCCGGACATTCCCCCGGATCGTCTGGACGAGCGCGCGGAGCAAGTCAGCCGGGACGAGAGGTTCGATGCCTACGTCGACCTGGTCGAGCCGGCCGCCTACGACGCCGTGGTGGTGGTCGCCATGCATGCCAAGACCGGCAGCGGCGGATTCGCTTCGCATACCTATACCCTGGGTATGGACATCATCCTAAACGGTGAGTCCATCACCGAGACCGAGTTCGTGGCACTCTCCTGGGGCCGCGTCGATGTCCCGGTCATCTTCGCATCGGGCGACGATCGCCTCGCCGGCGACCTACGGGACATGACCTGGATCGAGTACGTCACAGTGAAGGAGGCGACCAGCGCGAACACCGCGATTCCACGGCCTCTTGATGAGGCACGGGCCGACCTGCGGGCCGGAGCGCAACGGGCTGTCGAGAATCTGAGGCAGGCCAAGCTGATGAAGATCACCACCCCGGTGACGACCACGCTTCGAGTGGTCCCTCCTGCGAGCCTCGAGGCCATGGAAGGGTTCCCCGGCGTGGACTATGCTGAAAACAGTGTCACGTTCGTGGCAGCGGATCTCGCCGAGGCCTACGAGGGCCTGGGCGCGATCATCGGTGTGGCGACCCGCGGCTACACATCGGTCCTGGGCGAGGTGATCAGGGCGCATCCTGACGCGGCTGGGATTCGTGAGGCCTACGGCGAGGCCCTGATGGCGCGTTGGTTCGATGTGGAGTCGGGTCGCTGGCAGCCCGAAGAGGAAACGCCATCTCCCCCGCGGAAGTACTACGGGTTCTAGAATGTCGCGGCGGACATAAGGCACGCTCTTAGTTGTGCGTCGATTCTCTCACGGTAGAGTCAGTAAACCCGGACCGCTCGAGCTAACGAGAACCTTGGGTGGCCTGGCGATGCTTGTGACACTGCTGTCCGGTACCCTGCGCGCCCAAGACCTCGAGCCGCGCTACCTCTCCCCGGCGCCGGTGGGGATGAACTTTGTGCTCGCCGGCTACACGTACTCGAGGGGGAACGTATTGCTCGACGCGGCGCTCCCGCTGGAGGGCACGGATGCACAGTTACACGCCATAACGCTGGCCTACGCCAGATCTATAGATGTCTTCGGCCTTTCGGGTCGCCTCAGCGCCGTCGTGCCTGTCGCCAACGGTACTTGGCACGCCGAGTTCGAGGGCGTCGACACCAGCACGGCGCGGACGGGTTTCGGTGACCCCATGGTCGTGTTCGCGGTGAACTTCCTGGGTGCGCCGGCACTGCGCGGGGCGGACTTCGCGGGCTTCCAAGCTAAGACAATCGTGGGGGCCGACCTCAAGGTGCGTATCCCGATCGGCCAGTATGACAGGAGCAAGCTCTTCAACCTGGGAACTGGCCGCTGGAATTTCAGTCCGCGGTTGGGACTGGCGCACAACGCGGGCCGCTTCGTTTTCGAGGGCTACGTGAGCGGGTGGTTCTTCACCACTAACAAGAACTTCTTTGGCGGAAACACGTTGTCGCAGGACGTGCTCGTCGGCTTCCAGCTGCACGTCAGCTACCTGTTCCGACGCGGCTTCTGGGGCGCGGTGTCGTTCGGCCAGGGCGTTGGCGGGGCGACTACGGTGAACGGAGAGGAGATCGACAACGAGCAAACGAACAACCGGGTCGGCGCGACGTTGGCAATCCCAATCACCAGCCATCATTCCCTAAAGGCCGTGTTCACTTCGGGCATCACGACTCGCGCGGGCGCCGATTTCGACACCCTAGTGATCGCCTGGCAGTACCGTTGGGGAGGGTTGCCTGGAAGACCGGCCGAAACGAGTCCCGCTGGCCGGTAGGCGAGGGATGCGCCCGCCCGGCGTGCCGTACTGGCTGAGCTCTCAGACCGCCATCGTCCTCGCGTATTCGGCGCCAACCACTCCCGCGCGACAGGTAGGCGAGTTCAGGAACTCGGCGGGGAGTTTCGCCTGAACCGTCAGCGCTTCGGACACGTCCGTACCGCACGCTGCTTTGACGCACTCCATGATCGATGCGCGGGCCGCCTCCATTTCGGGGCTGTCGGCAGGCGGCAATCCGCTAAGATCGGTGGGCAAGCCGCGCACGACGCCGGTTTCGAGCGACCGCTTTGTGATTTCGTGATCGCCTCCGGTGGCCAACTTCCAGACCGTGGGCAGAGCTTGATGAAGAGGCCCTGCGTAGTCCACCAACCACCCAACGGCCTCGCCGGCTTTGACGGGCCTGCCGGTCATTAGCAGGTGGAGCAGTCTGGGCCAATCATCAGCCGCGGCTTTCCGGATGGGCCAATGACAGCCCTCCATACCGGGCACAACCGGCAGCGTCACTTCCGGCCAGCCCAACTGCGCGTCGTCCACCGATGCCAGGTAGTGGCAGTGGACCAGTAGCTCGAGCATCCCGCCCAGGCAGCGTTTACCGTTCACGAAGCCGACGGAAGTGGCGAACTCGTCGTTTAGTCGGCGGCCGGTGGCGGACCAGTTACTGGTGATCCGGTAACCCGCGTCGAAATCTTCGAGCGTCGGGAAAAACTCGCTGGTGTCAGCGCCGACCATCTGGGTGGACAGGTGGAAGTCGCCGGTGACGATCACCTTGTCGATGCCTTCCTGCTTGAGCCAATCGATGGCCCGGTTCATCTCGTTATCGACGTCCCAGCTGTAGGTCTCGCGGCTGATGGTGATGACGCCGACGTCGCCGTTATGTTCGGCGTTGACGTAAAGCTGCTGCCATTCGGGAGTGTCCATTCGATCGAACTCGTCTGGATACCAGGCGCCCGCGGCGGCCTCGGGGTGGACGGAATGATAGGCCTCGACGGTCCCCACCACGGTATCGGGTCCGAAATCGCGAACCAAGGCGACCACGCCTCGCCGAAACTGCGCGCACAGTTCACCGATGGCGTTCATGTGCGCCAGGTGCCCCCGCTTCTCATTGAGCATCAGACTGGTCATCTGGAACAGCGGTCCCAGGATCCAGACGTGGAACGCGTTGTACGCCTCGCGGTCCAGAGGCCAATCGACCAGCGGGCGGAAATGGTTGGGCGGATACCACGACTGCCCAGTCTCTTTGCGTTCTTCCATGTCTGGGGTCGGAGTGAACAGCGCGCCGTACTTCTCGCTGAGATGATGCAGGCACGACCAGGTGAGGAACGTGGCGCCCTTCGTGCCGATGGCGTCGTGAGCCCTGAACGGATTCGGCCCCACCAATTTTCGGGCGTACTTGTCGATCTTCCAGTACGGCATGTTGTTGGCCTGCCTGTACCGAGATCCCGCCAGAGTGATTCCGCAGAACAGCACATCTAGTATGAAGGACCAGCGGTCGGCGACCGGGACCGGGATCAGGCCCATCGCCCAGAGGAGTTGCGTAATGGCCGACGGTTCAGGCTCGACGACTTCCCAGATCTTGTTGATCTCGTGTGGGAAGGCCGGGTGTGCTATGCCGACGCCCAGCTCGGAGCTGGGGAAACCCGAGGTCACCGAGCGGATCTCGATATCAGGGAAGGCACGACGGAACGTCTCGTAGTGCGCCCGCTTGATGTCGAGGATCTCGGGGATCGCTTCCAGTAGGAAGCGTGGGTTCAAGTCCTTTAGCTCGTCTGGCAGGTGTGCTCCATCGTAGTTCATACGGATGATATTGCGCATGATCCGATCGGCGCCTTCCTGGCCGAAAGCCTGAACCAGGCCGGGGTACTGTTGGCCGATCCCGTCGGGCGCGCTGGGGAAATCCAGAGCCACCACCTTCACGTCGTAGGGCTGCAACCGCGAGCCCAACTGCATCGTTTTGCCGGCCCCGACAATCCCGTTGGCGCCGGAGACGACCAGCGAACCGCGTGCTCCGGAGTTCCCGAAGACCTGATCGACCAGGTCGCCGGTGGAGGTGGGAAGGCGTCCCTTCTCGAACATGTCGAGGACAGTTCCGAGCCCCAGGGTTTGAAGGGTGGTCTCTCTCAATACCGTAGTCATGTACCTAGTCCCTCCTACGAGACCTTGAATATCGACGCGATGCCCACATCGCCCGCGGCGCAACCGAAGATCTGCACATAGCCGCCGCCCAAATCGACGGCCTCCTCGAGAGCTTCGATCAAGACGCGCGTGAGGGTCGGGCCCTGGGGGTGCCCCCAGACCAGTGGGCAGCCTGTGTTGTTCATCTTGTGCCAGTCGTAATCGAGAAGCTGGGCGAAGATGACGTCGTTCACCGCGAACGGATTGTGATTCTTTACCACGGCCATCTCATTCATGGACAGTCCAGTCATGTCCAGCAGCTTCTGCACGGCGAACGCGGGGGCCTCGGGCATGAGGCTGGGTTGCGTCCGCACCTCTGTCTTGGCGACGAAGCGGATGTCGATCTCGGGACGCGGGCTGATTTCGGCGGCCCGCTCCTTCGAAGTCACCAGCAGGCACGCCATACCGTCGGAGGCGTGGGTCTGAGTTCCGCCCGTCACGGTGGTATCGAGTTCGCGCATGGCCCTCAGCCCGCCCATGGTCAGCTCGCGCACGCCGAAGTCGTCGTCGATACGGCCGAGGGGGCGCCCCTGGACGTTCAGCACTTCGAGAGGTACCAGCACCTTCTCGAGGAAACACGAGTTCTTCGCCTCGAAGTACTGCTGGCTTCGATGATAGGCGACCTCGTCGGTCTCCTTCCGGTCGCCCTTGTACTTACGCGCCGTGATACCCGCCGCGGTGATCATGGCATTACCCGTGGCCGGGTCGAAGCCGAAGTTGTCCCAGACGTCGGCAATGGCCTGGGTGCGTTCGTGGGCCCGACGCTCCGGGAACACGCCCACCGGCGAGTCGCTCGTCCGATCGAACGTGAGAACGCCGACGGTGTCGTGGGCGCCCGACTGCACCTCGGCGCCGGCCAGCAAGACCGCTTGCAGCCCCGTGGCGCACGCCTGTTCGACGTGGAAGCCCGGGACCCGGTTTCCCATGCAGCTGGCCACCAGGGGCGCGTTCCAGAACTTCCAATGCCAAGGGATCGTCGAGCCGATGACCAGGTAATCCAGGCCGTCGATGGGCACTTTCCGCAGCCCCATGATCCGGTTCATCGACTCGCCGGCGAACTGTCCGATATTGACCTCCGCCAGGGCGGACGTCTGCCAGGCGGGGAAATAGCTGCTTCCCCAGGTTCCATAAGGGATTCTAGCATCCGGGAGCATCAGGCTACCTCTTTCACGGGTTTCTCGCTCAACCGTCATCGCCCATGAAACAACCCAGCAGGCTGTTTACGTTCCGGCGACCGGTGAGGTTGGTGGGGACTATAACCTTGACGGTTTCAGGTCACAAAATGACGCTTAGGCTGGCGCGAATCAATCGCCCGGAATCCCTGCCGCGAGGAGAGCAAAACGCGGAAAAACCGGGGGCCCGCTGAGCAGGCGAGCCCCCGGCGAACGCCTCGTCCGCTTACCGCGAACCGTCCCCCACGACTGCCCGCTCCCGCTCCCACGGGAGCTCGGGCCGCTGGGTCGTGCGGTTTCCGATCTCGTTCATAGTCGCCGCGTCGTAGAGTCGGCCGTTTAGCATCACCATCTCCACCGATTCGGTGTTGCGGATATTCTCCAGAGGGTTCTCGGTGAGAACGACCAGGTCGGCCAACTTGCCGGCCTCGATCGAACCCAGCTGACTATCCAGGCCCAGATATTTCGCGCCGTTGATCGTCGCCACCTTGATCGCTTCCAACGGGGTCATCCCGCCCTGCTCGAACATCCACAGCTCCCAGTGTGCACCCAGCCCCTGCATCTGGCCGTGCGCGCCCAACAGCACGAGTCCGCCTGCGTCCTGGATCTCCTTGGCCCCACGGGCGATCAACACGTGGTTGAAGTCGTCATCTCCGGCCGCCATCGTTCGGCGCCGCGATCGGGGATCTACTACGTCGCGGGGTACGAAGGTCAACAGGCGCTCGTTCTCCCAGACGTTCGTACGTTCATACCAGTAGAATTCGCCGGAGAGTCCGCCATATCCGACCACCAGGGTCGGGGTGTACCCCGTTCCGCTTCTGCCGAACAACTGGGCCACGTCCTCGTACACCACAGGTACGGGTAACGAGTGCTCCACCCCGGTGTGTCCGTCCAGGACCATGGTCAGGTTGTTGTAGACCAGCGAGCCGCCCTCGGGAACGACCATCATGTCCAGCTCGCGGGCGGCCTTGATGATCATCTGGCGAGCATCGCGTCGACGCTGGTTGTAGCTCTTCACCGAGAAGGCCCCGGCCGCTTTCATTCGGCGTAGATGCGATAACGCATCGTCGTAGTTCTCGACCACCACCTTGAAAGGTGTCTCGGCGCCGTAGAGGATCATGCCGGTGGAATAGAGACGCGGTCCCAATTTGGTCCCGGCGCGAATCATCTCGGCGTTGGTGAATACGGTCTGGGTGTTGTTGGACGGGTCGTGCGAAGTGGTGACGCCGAACGCCAGGTTCGCCATCAATCGCCAGTTGGCCTCCGCGATGATGCCGTTGCTCGCGCTGCCGACGTGTGCATGCACGTCGATGATTCCCGGCATGATC
>JBDHGH010000189.1:0-6807 GCA_039589995.1 Gemmatimonadota bacterium
AGCATTGTCTTCGTTCTGGTAGGGGATGGCTCGACTCGTGGACGGATCGAAGCGCGCCTGCGAGGCGAGGGGCTGTCTAACGTATTCCTACTGCCGTATCAGCCCCGGGAACGCCTGTCGGAATCGCTGGGTGCTGCGGATCTGCATCTGGTTCCGATGCGCGAAGGTGTATACGGGACCGTGGTGCCGAGCAAGATCTACGGGATACTCGCGGCTGGAAAACCGATAGCCGCCTCAGCCGAGCCAGAAAGCGAGGCTGCGAGAGTCGTCAGGACTCACCGTTGTGGTTGGCATGCGCCGCCTGGAGATCGGGGCTCGTTGGTCCAGATCGTTCGCTCCGCCTCACGGTCGCCTGAACAGCTACAGGCGATGGGTGCGCGCGCGCGGGCTGCCGCCGAGCGCGAGTACGCTCGCGGAATCCAGACGCGGAAATTCCGTGTTCTGTTGGAGTCACTGATCGAGGCTCGGGCCTCGGCGGCGGCCTAGGCGGGCCTGAACCCGTCGTCGTCGGTCCCCACCAAGTTCGGTCCAGGCAGGAGAATCTCACCAGGTCTGTCGGAGCGTACGTGGCCGATGATCTCTGCATCATCTGCCCCGGCGGTACGGAGTGCGGTCACCGCTTCCTCGGAGGCATCCGCGGTCGTCACGATACAGAACCCAATGCCCATGTTGAACACACGGTACATCTCGGCGGGTTCGACGTTACCGGCCTCCTGGATGAGTTGAAATATCGGCTGCGGCTCGGGCAGGTTGTCGAGTTCGAAGCCGACGTCTGACTTGACTCGCAACAGATTCAGGAAACCATTGCCGGTGATGTGTGCCAGCGCCTTCACGCCGTCGACGGCGGCGAGCATGTCGAGAACGGGCCGAACGTAAATCCGCGTGGGCTCCAGAAGCTCTTCTCCAACCGATCGACCGAGTGCATCGACCGAGTCGGTGGGTGCGTAGCCGGCCGTGTCGAAGAGGGCTCTACGGGCCAACGTGTAGCCGTTCGAGTGAACGCCCGTCGATCGAAGCCCGATGACAACATCACCGTCGCCGAGACCCTCGCCGATGATCACGTTGTCCAGAGGTACGAGGCCGACTGCGGTCGCCACGATGTCGAAGCCGGAACCGGGGTTCACGCCGCGGATCATCTCGGCGACCTGGGCCAGTTCGCCGCCGCCGATCGATACGCGTGCGTCTTCGGCACCTGCGAGCAGTCCGTCGATGATGGCCGCTAGGATTCTCGCATCGGTCTGCTCGACGGCTATGTAGTCGAGGATGGTAATAGGCCGAGCGCCGACGCACAGAACATCGTTGACGTTCATGGCGACACAATCGATGCCGACCGTGTCGTACTTTTCCAACATCTCGGCTACCAGAAGCTTGGTGCCTACACCATCGGTGGATACGGCGAGGCCCATGCCGCCACCGATTTCGATGACGTTGGCGAAGTAGCCGAGATCCAGGTAAACCGCTCCCGGCTGCCCTCGCTCGCCCGCGAACGTGAAGCTGCGGCGAACACGACTCGTAATCGCTTCTAGGGCGTCGACCTCACCCACGTGGTCCACGCCGGCTGACCGGTAGTCCAGATGCTGTTCTTCCATGGCGGCAATCTGTCCGACTGGCGGCCGCGGCACAAGCGCTGCGGAATTTGACGGAATCTCTTAACCCCTTGCTATATCCGTCTGTCGCGCTTAGACTTGCAGCATCGTAGGCACGGTCCCCCGCTCTCGCTGTCTGACGATTCTCATCCAAAAGACAATGCGATTTACGTACGTAGTCCTCATAGGCGCGTTATTGGGCGTCGCGTCACCCTTGGTGGCGCAGGTAACCGATACGGCAGCGGCCATCTTACAGCTTCGAGAAGAACTGATGAGCGGCCGAATCAGCCCGGAAGAAGTGCGGGCTCGAATTCAGGCGGCGGGCCTCAGCGACGAGGACGTGCGTCGCCGGCTGAGGGAAGCGGGCTACCCGGAGAACCTGCTCGACCAGTACCTCGGTGTCTATGCCTCCGGTGTTGGCGCCTCCCCTCGGACAGCTGCGCAGATCGAAGCGATACTCCGACAATTGGCTATCCCACCGATGGGCGGCGAACCTACGCAGGACAGTCTTGCCGCCGCTACCGATTCCGTAGCCGCCGACACTGCGGCCGTGATGGTCGTGGAAGAGGAACTCCCGATCTTCGGGAAGAGCCTGTTCGAGCGAGCGACGTCGCAGTTTCGGCCGCTGACGATGGGTCCGGTGCCGGCCAATTATCGGCTAGGTCCTGGAGACGAGGTCGTTCTCATATTGACCGGAGATGTTCAGGAAGCCTACACGCTGTCCGTGACGCGGGAGGGATTCGTCGTGATTCCCAACGTTGGGCGCGTCTCGGTAAACGGACTGACCTTGGACCAGCTACGCAACTCGCTGTACACGCACCTCGGGCAAGTGTACTCGGGGGTAGTTCGGGGTGAGGGTGCCACGACGTTATTCGATGTCTCCATCTCTTCTTTGCGGAATAACCAGATCTTCGTCATCGGAGAGGTCGAATACCCCGCGGCCTACGAAGTCACTTCTGTCGCTACGGCCCTACAAGCGCTGTACCAGGCCGGGGGACCGAGTGAACAGGGCAGCTTTCGGAACATCCAGGTTAGGCGCGGCGATCGCGTTATCGCCACTCTCGACATCTATCAGTACTTGACCGAAGGCGCGGCCACGGGGGACGTGTCCCTCGATCAAGGTGATGTGGTATTCATCCCGGTTCGTGGGGCGTGGGTCGAGATCGACGGGAATGTTCTGCGTCCGGGGATTTATGAACTCAAAGACGACGAGGGACTCAGAGATCTAATCCAGCTCGCCGGCGGCGTCGAGCCCGAAGCCGACCTCCGTAGGGTTCAAATCGATCGAATCCTCCCGCCGGATCAGCGTGAGCCGGGCGTCCAGCGCGCGCTGTTGGATGCAAACGTGGCGGCGTTGTTGGACAGCGAGGGTGAGGAACTTCCGGTTTTTGCCGGCGATGCCGTCTATGTCTTTGCGGTGTCGGAGGAGCGTCGCAATACGGTGTCGGTTCGTGGTAACGTGTGGGCGCCGGGAATCTACGAGTTAGCACCCGGTATGCAGCTTACCGATCTTATCGATCTGGCGGGTGGCCTCAAGGACGACACGTATCTGGGCCGCGCCCAGATCATTCGTCTCAATCCGCTCGACCTGTCACACAGCTTGGTGCCGGTCTCACTCCTTGCGGGAGACGACCCGCTACTCGCCGAGTACGACGAGATCAAAGTGTTCTCGGTGGCTGAGTTCCGCGACCGTCGCTTCGTTACGATCTATGGAGCGGTCCACAACCCCGGCGTCTACGAGTTCCGGGACGACATGACCTTGCGCGACCTCGTCATCCGAGCTGGAGGACTTCGGGACGACGCCTATGTGCTGGAGGCCGAGGTCGCGCGAATCGCCAGCCAGGCGGACTCGACCGGCGATTTCGTCGAGATCACGAACGTTCCGCTGGATTCGTCGTATGTCATTTCAGCTGAGGGTCAGGCTCAAATCGCTCCAGACGTCGATCTGGCACGCTACGACAATGTGTTCATCCGCCATCGGCCCGGCTGGGAGCTACAGCGGACGGTCACCGTAACCGGTCAGGTCCAGTTCCCCGGCAAGTATGCGTTGAGGCAAAAGGACGAACGTCTTGGCTCGGTAATGGAGCGAGTGGGTGGACTGATGCCCGAGGCGTACGCCGACGGCATTCGCTTCTACAGGCGAACGGCGAAGGCGGGTATGGCCAGCGATTCACTAGCCCGCGTGAACGTGGATCTGCCAGAAGTGTTGGAAGACCCAGACTTCAAGGGCAACCTGATCCTCGAAGATGGCGATTCGATCCATATTCCTGAGTTTATCCCGACGGTTCGCATCGAAGGTTCGGTGCTGTACCCGGTAAGCGTCATGCATCGCCCCGGTGCCGGCCTGGACTACTATATCAACAGCGCGGGCGGATACGCGCGAAACGGAGACAAGGGTCGTGCGCGTGTGGAGTACGCCAACGGATCGGTGCAGACGGTGAAGAAGACGCTGGTCATCTTCAAGACCGAGCCGAAGCCCGAGCCAGGCAGCCGCGTTTTTGTACCTGAAAAGCCCGCCAGTACCGGCATCAACTGGATTGCCGTGACAGCGGTCGTGACCTCGTTCGCTACGGTATACGCCTTGCTCTTCAAGTGACGCTTCGCGACTTTGCCGCGACAGCGGAGTCGGCATTGCGCCGAGGGCTTCGACAGCGCTGTGTCTCGCACGCATCCAGCTAGATGCACAGAATCCTTATCCCCACACACGAGTTCCCGCCGTTCGCCGGCGGCATCGGTCGGCTGATTCACGGACTGGCGACCGGCGCTGTCGAGCAGGGCTACGATACTCATGTACTGGCGCCGGATTTCGGCGAGGACACATCGGACTGGGACGGCCGCCAGCCCTACGAGCTGACTCGGTTCGGGGGCGGTCAATTCCGGGCGTTCCGCGACCTGCTGCCGTTTACCTTTCGCTGTCGACGCGAGATCAAACGGCTACGGCCATCCATCATCCATGCCGTCGACCCGGCGGGCCAGCTATCGCTTCGAGCGTTGTCGCGCGCCGGCCTCGTCGACACGTACTTCTTCACGGTCAACGGAAGCGAGTTGCTGGTGTATCGCAACCAACCAGCACAACGGCTGTGGATGCGAGGTGCGTTCTCTTCCGTTGACGCGGTGTGCGCGATTAGCTCTGCTACTCAAGGCCTTCTGCTGGAATTGTTCGATGTGTCGTCGTCGAAGGTCTTCGTCTCGAATCCAGGCATTGATCCGATTTGGACCGAGCAGCCCGTATCCGCCCGAGAGGTTGTCCGACAACGCTGGGGGATCGGTTTGGACGACTTCGTCATCGTGACGGTCGCCAGACGGGTTCCAGAGAAGGGACACGCCAACGTGATAGAAGGGCTGGCGAAGTTGCCGCTGGAGCTTCGCGAGAAGGTGGTCTACGTTGTTGTGGGGAGTGGGCCGGAGGATTACGCGCGAGAATTGGAGGATCGGGCAGACCAATCATCGGTGCGATTGCGGGTGGTCGGGTATCTTGCCGACGACGACGTCGTGGCCCTGTACGATGCATCGGACGCATTCATCATGCTCAGTTGGCGGACGGCCGCTCGCGTGGAGGGTTTTGGGCTTGTCTACGTGGAAGCCGGTGCTCGCGGTTTGCCATCGATCGCGCGTGACGTCGGTGGGGTATCGGACGCGGTGCATGACGGTCAGACCGGCATCGTTCTTTCTTCAGATTCGCAAGCGCAGGAGGTTGCAGACGCAGTCGTGCGCCTACGGAATGACGCGGAATTGCGCGCTAGACTGGGGAAGCAGGCGAGAGAATTCGCCGCGTCGCTCACGTGGCGAAAGAACGCACGCGAAACCTATGATCGGTTCGACGAGGCGCTGAAGGATGGTTCCTGAAGAGGCAGCGGCTGTGCCGAAATCCGGAGTCGATTCGGTGAGTCGGTTGCCGTTCACGCTTCGGCACCTGTTCGTTGTGCTGCTCGCCGTATTCCTACTCCTCGCGCCGTTCGTGCGGCGTCATGGGACATTGCCCGACTACGGTGTACTGGTGGCCATCTGGTCGGCGGTCTGCCTGACGATCGTCGTGGCTGTGTTCGCGCTCTCGGGTCGAGGTCGCATCCCTTCCACTGCCCAGGACCGTGCCGTTACCGTGTTCACCATCGTCGCGGTTCTCGCTGCGGTGTGGGGCCTGAGGCGCGGTGCCAGTGCCCAAGATGTCGCCGGCGATTTTCTTCCGTTCCCGGTTCTCTTTGCGTTCTATTGTGCGGGGCGCTGGCTGTTCAGCGCCCGTTACCGACCGGCTTCCCGGCAGCTGGCTGTACTCCTTTTGGTATGCTATGTAGCCAACGCAGTGATCTCGCTGTTCGAGTTCACGGTGCTCGGGGTCGGGGCTACCCACGGCTTCCGATTGGGCGGTATTCTTCTGCCTAGATTGAATCCAGGATTCACTCCAGCGTTGATCTTCTTTCTGGGTCTTCTGCTCACTCGATCCAAAGACCGGACACTTGCCGCATCGGGCCTGACCGCCGCCGTCTTGATGATGATCCTCTCATTGGGGAGATCTCATTGGGTCGGCATTGCCGCTGCGATGCCGCTCGCATTGTACGCCGTGCGCGGTCGCACTTGGTACATGATCCGCCGCTACTCTCGCGCGCTGGTCATCATCTTCGTCGCAGTTTTTGCGTCGCTGGGGCTGGCCACTCTTGCGATCGACGTCCCAGTCGATGAGTTGTTGGCAGCTCGAGCGGCGGGGTCGACACAACTCGAGGCGGAAGATGTCGCCACGCGCTTGGTTGAGTTTCAGGATGGTGTGCGGGTAGCTCTGCGGAACCCTCTGGGAATAGGGCTGGGCGGCCGGATCTATACGTATGTGGCCGGCACGGGCAGAACCTGGACGAACTACCTCCACAACACGTATGTCGAGATCTGGCTGAAGCTGGGGATTGCGGGGCTGGTCGTAATTCTCTGGGTTTCTCTGTTGTCGCTCAAGCAGGGTTACAGTCTGTATCGCCTGACCAACCAGCCGGTTTTTCTGGCCATTCTGTTGGGTCTGTTTGCCATCTATGTGGGTACGAACTTTTCGCCCTACACCAACAAGATTTTTGGCACCGCCTTCCTCGGTCTCGTATTGGGATCTCTGCAGACCGACTACGAACACTTTCAACGGTCGGTGAACGATCACTAGGAACGTGGAGAAGATCTGGTTCTTGAGCAGTACCATCGGTGCTGGTGGCGGGGCAGAGCGGAGTCTCTTCTACCTCATCGAAGCGGC
>JBDHGH010000190.1:0-10320 GCA_039589995.1 Gemmatimonadota bacterium
CAAACGCGGGGACTCGCAAGCCGGTAAACGGCACCCTGGCGCCGTAGACGGCCTTGTTTACCAGCAGCCAGTCACCCACCAGCAGCGTGGTTTCCATGGAACCCGTGGGGATCTTGAACGCCTCGACGACGAAGGTGCGGATGACCAGAAAAAGCAGCACGGCGATGGCAATCGACTTGGCCCACTCCCAGAGCCAGCGGCTGGCGTCCGGAGAATCACCTTCTTTCGCTTCGGCTTGCGGATGCGGTTGACTCGCCTTGCCCCCACTCTTCTTCTTGCGACGCCGCTTCTTGGCCATCGAATATCTCTCCCTTACTCCATCGTACGAGGAAACCGAGCCGGAGGATTCCACCGGCGTCCAGCACGCTCATTTGCGCAGAAAGACCACGTCTCCCCGCAGCCCGATGTCCACCACGAATTGGGGTAACAGTATGACGACAGCGTTGTCGGGCAGACCGTCGTTCGTGTTGCCCTTGATTTGCTTCATCAGTTCGTCACGTGCCGACTCGGGAAGCGGCAACATACCGATCTGCACCACGTCGATGAAGTAGACCCCGCGCCCGGGGCCGAGCCCGTCGAGTCGACCCCGCAAAGTCACGTTGGCGGTATCGCCGAGGAACGCGACCATGGGACCCAACTCTTCAATGCCGGGCACCGACCGGATCGCAACGTCCCCATTCAGGACCAGCAACTCTTCCTCGATCGCTGCCGAAATGCCCGAGATATACTCCGGGAAATAGCCCGCCAGACCGCCCGTGACCCAGCCGTTCAGTTCCTCGACATCGAGAGTGATCTCCTGTGAATCCCCTTGCCCCAGCGAGATGATCTTCGCCTCCGCCCGGCGCGCGAGAGATGGATCCGCAGGTGCCTCGGATTCGACCCGCGTATCGCTCTCCTCACCGAACCCAGTAACGAAATCGACGATCTCATCCCGGTTGAACCAACCGAGGATGGCCAGGCCCACAAGAAGAAGCGCCCCAAACGCGACCGCAGAAATACAACTACGCATGGCTCCAAGTATCCGTGTTAAGACATCAGCTTGGCGCTGTGAATGATCTCGTAAACCGCGCCCGTTGGCGTCAGCACGCTCCGCATGACGTCCACCGTGTAGACGCGGAAGTTGTCGCTGTATTGCAGCCGTTCAAGAGCCTCTGCCAAGCCCTCGAACTCGATCGGCTGCGTTTTCTTCCGAGCACGACCCACTGTGAGATGTGGGTGAAAGCGGCGACTCTCTCGCGGGTAGCCTAGCTTGCCCAGAGCGGCTTCGGTTCGGTCGTGCAATTCGGTGAGTATGGGATCGAGCTCGACTCCAGTCCATACTACGCTCGGCCTTTGCGCCGACGGGAACGCGCCAAAACCTCTCAGGTCCATGGCGAACGAAGAAACGCTTTCCGTCGACGTGTCCGTGGCAAGACACAACTCCTCGACTCGCTCTTCCGACACCTCGCCCAAAAACTTCAACGTCAGATGAACGTTCTCATCGGCGACCCAGCGAATCGGGAAACCTGCATCACGAAGCGGTTGGAGTGCTTCGCTTATCCTCGACCTTGTCGCTTCTGTGGGGTTAATGGCTACAAAGACTCGCATCGCCGACCGCTCTAGTACAGCTCCAAGGCGACGTAGCGAAAGCCAGCCGCTGTGCAGCACGCGACGGAGATGCGTCGCATTTCCTCGCCGAGCGTTTCGCCCCCATCCTTCGGATTTCGATACCTGATGACTGCGACCTCGTTTTCCCGTCCTGCACTTTCGACCGTCGCACTGATCCCAACGTCCAACAGGCAACGTTCGGCTTCTGCCGCTCGATTCATGGCGCTCGTCCCGGCTGTGCCTCAGCGGCCTCACGACGGAAAGCTGAGTTCAGGGCCCCTCGTCTGTAGCCCTGCAGATCCAGGCAGGCGTGGCCAAACCCAGCCTGCTTCAAGGCGTGAATGACGCGCTCTTTCAACCGAATGTCCGCGAGCGATTCGACGTCCTCCGGCGAAAGCTCGAGGCGGGCCAGGTCACCGTGATAGCGGACGCGTAGCTCGCGCCACGGATGAAGGTCGCGCAATCGGGATTCAGCTTCCTCGATGATGCGGAGTCGCTTGGGTGTAACCGCGATTCCGTAAGCGATACGGCTGGCCAAACACGGCGATGCCGGGATCTCCCAGGTCGGCAATCCCGCCCGTTTCGATAGTGCGCGAATCTCGGTCTTGGTCAGGCCAACTTCCTGAAGCGGCGACCGAACACCCAGCTCGCGTGCTGCCGCGAGCCCGGGACGATGGTCGTCCAGATCGTCGGCGTTGGACCCATCCAGCACGACTTTGAAGCCGCGCTCCCGCATCACCTCTAGAAGCCGCCGATACAACTCCGCCTTGCAGAAATAGCAGCGGTTGGGTGCGTTGGCCGTATAGTCGGTATCGTCCAGCTCGTGTGTGTCGATCTCCAGGTGGGGCAAGTCGATGGTCCGTGCGACCCTCAGGGCCATCTCGTGCTGGACTTCTGGATAGCTCGGCGAGCGCCCGGTCACGGCAAGAACGCGATCCTGCCCTAGCTCGTCGAGGGCCACGTTGGCCAAGTAGGACGAGTCGACGCCGCCACTGAATCCGATGACGACCGACTCACAGCCCTGGAGTAGGTCGCGCAGCGCTCGCTCTTTGAACTCGGTGTCTCTCGAGGCCACAGCGCTCATTTGACGTGACAATCACTTGAGTACATACGCATCCAAACCGGCGATCGTGCGAGCGATCTTCAGGATCCGGTGGAACGAGCGCGCGGAGAGACCGAGCCTCGCCATTGCTCCCCTCAGAAGCGCCAGCCCCGTCTCGTCCGCCACGCAGAAGCGCCTCACCTCACGGGCGCCCATCTGACCGTTGGCGTAGAGCCCGTCGTATCCTTCGAACCGCTTCGTCTGCAGGCGCCGCGCAGCCTGGACCCGGGCCGCAATTTCCTCTGAAGGCAGCGTCTCGGCTTCATCGACCAACTCGGGATACGTCACCGGCGGCACCTCGATGTGCAGGTCGATGCGGTCGAGTAACGGACCCGAGATCCGCGACCGGTAGCGTCGTATCACGCGAGACGTGCAGCTGCACTTGCGACGTCGGTCACCCAGGAACCCGCACGGACAGGGGTTCATCGCGGCAGCCAAGGTAAAGCGGGCAGGATAGGTGAGTGTGCGTGCCGCGCGCCCGATCGTCACCGAGCCGTCTTCGAGCGGCTGCCTCAGACTCTCCAGCACGTTGCGGCGAAACTCAGTGAGCTCGTCCAGGAACAGCACCCCGTGGTGCGCCAACGACGCCTCGCCGGGTCGGGGAACAGCGCCGCCGCCTACCAGCCCGGCATCGCTCACCGTGTGGTGTGGGGCTCGGAACGGCCGAGCCGTCACGAGTCCTTGCTCGGGCGGCAACAACCCCGCAACCGAATGGACTCGCGTGACCTCGATAGCCTCGGCCAAGCTCATCGGTGGCAGGATAGTGGGGAATCGGCGTGCCAGCATCGTCTTTCCTCCGCCTGGCGATCCGACCAGAAGGATGTTGTGGCCACCGGCCGCGGCGACCTCCAAGGCGCGCTTTGCCTGCTCCTGCCCCCGGACGTCCGCCAGGTTGACCGATGACCCTTGCCGCGATGCGAGGAGCCTAACGGAATCGGATCCGGGTCTGGGAAGCTCGTAACTTCCCTGCAGAAACCCGACGACCTGTTCCAGGGTGTCGGCTCCTCGCACCTCGAGTCCCTCCACTACAGATGCCTCTGCGACGTTGGCGTTCGGCACGATAAAGCCGGACAGGTGCTGCTGGCGCATCGCCTGGGCCATGGGAAGCGCGCCGCGGATCGGCCGCAACGTGCCGTCGAGCCCCAGCTCGCCGGCCAGGGCATAGCCATCGAGCCGGTCGCCGGCGACCAGGCCCGCCGCTAAGAGCAGGCCGCAGGCGACGGGCAGATCGAAATGGCTGCCCTCTTTCTTGATATCCGCAGGCGCCAGGTTAATGGTCACCTTGCGGGGTGGGATCTCGAACCCGGAGTTCTGGATGGCCGCCAGCACGCGCTCCCTTCCCTCTTTGACCGCGCTTTGGGCCAAGCCCACGGTGGAGATGGCGGGCAGGCCCGCCGCCGCATCGACTTCTACCAGCACGACGTACGCGTCTATTCCCAAGATTGCGGCAGTCTGTACACACGCGAGCATAGCGATCCCTCCTCGAACGACCCGCACAAGCGTCGCTCCGAGGGATCACCAGATGATCAACAGAGTGGAGTTTGCCGACGTGCGTCCTCACCGAGTGGCCTTGACGCCGCCGAGCAGGCGGCGCAACGTGACGCAAAGCCATCAGTCGACATCCGCGCCCTTTAGCCTTGGAGCTGTGTGGCCAACTCGAGCACGGCCGGCAATGATCGCCCGTACCTGCTGGCGGACCTCTCGTGGTCCGAGGTCGCCGAACGCCTCGAGCAAGACAATCGGCTCATCGTTCCCGTGGGAAGCTGCGAGCAGCACGGCCGACATTTGCCGTTGGGCACGGATTCGTTGATGGCCGAGAGGCTAGCCTTCGATCTCTCTGCAGAGTTCGGCGTGCTGGTCGCGCCCACCCTAAATTACGGTGTGAACGTGGACACCGAGCAGGACTACGCCGGCACCGGTTCACTCAGGCGAAAGACGCTGCATCGCGTGCTCAACGACCTTCTGGCCACGTGGGAAGGACACGGTTTCGACGAGTTCATCCTCATCTCGGCGAACTTTCACGATCCAAACCTCGACGCCCTCACCTCGGTGGTCACCGAACACGCCCGAGTGCGGGTCGTGGACCTACAGAGTGTGCGGATCGGACAGTTTCTGGAGAGACAGAGAGGGCCCGAGCACGCGGGCGAGGCCGAGACATCGGTCATGCTCTATCTGGCTCCAGATCTTGTCCGCGAAGGTGAGATCGAGGACTTTCACCTCGACCCGAAGCAGTTCCGGCGCTACCTTCGAGGCAGGATGCCGCGACCGCCCTCCGGCTGCACCGGTGCGATCGGGCATCCTTCGGCCGCAAGCGCCGAGAAAGGCGAACAGATCTATCACTACGTCCTCGACAAGATTCGCACCAAGATCTTCCTGGAGATCGAAGCGTAAGCTCGCGGCCTGGCCCGCGGCGTTTGCCCTGCTGCTGGTCGGCGCCTCTCCCCTCACATCGGACGCGGACCAGAGCGAAGTGGTGGATGGCGGCACTTTCACGCTGTACCTGCAGGGCGTTCGAATCGGTGAAGAGCTGTTCGTTATCAGGAGGGACCCGGCAGCCGCGGCGGGACCCGTCCATCGCGCGATGGCCGAATTGAACTTGAAACTCGAAGGCCGAACCCAACGAATCGGGGTGGCTTTGGAGGTCTTGGGAGACGAGTGCCGGCCCCGCCGCTACGAGGCGGAAATCAACGGCAGCACGGCCACGACGATAGTCGGAGTGTTGATTCGCGACCGGATACGACTCGACGTTCGATCACCGCACGGCGACGAGATGAAGGAGTTCCTGGTCCGCGGCAGGACCGCGGTGTTGGAACGGCAGATCGCGCACCACCACTTCTTCGTTTGGAAGCTACTGGACGGAAACCGATCCCTGGATGCTACCGTACTGGTACCTAGAGATCGAAGCCAAACACCAGTGAGAATCGAGGATCTGGGAGAAGAGCCCGTACAAATCGACGGTCGCGAGCTCGTTCTGCGTCACATCACGATCGTTGTCGAGGCGGGCCAATCGCATCACGTCTGGCTGGACGGTGACCGGGTGATCCGAGTCCTCGTACCACATGACGAATTCGAGGCGGTCCGAGTGTTCACCGCCGATCAATCGCCCACCGACCCAAGGGGGACTCCATGAACTCTGATAAGGAAGAACAGGTCGCGAGCACGGGAGAGTCGTTTCCGAACCTGATCCAGCGCGTCATGCTGGTGTACTTTTCGCCGGTCAAATTGGGTGAGATCCTGAAAACGCGGTGGCCGTGGTTCTGGACGCTGACGATCACCGCCGTCATCAGCGCCCTGATCTGGGTCGTACTACCGGCCGAGTTGATGCAGGCGGCGGCCGATGCCGGGTCCACGCAGCGCCCGCAAGGACAGCAAGTCGATCCGGAGACTATCGTCAAGATGACGCGTATCTTCGGCTCGCTCGGCGTTCTGGTCATGTCGTACGTCGCCGCTTTCATCGTCGCAGGCGTGCTGTACCTCGCCTTTAACGTGGCTCTGGGTCAGGAGATCGCTTACAAGCAGCACCTGAGCGCCATCTCCCACGTCTACTGGATCAACCTGATCGGATTCCTGTTGCTGGTGCCGATCTGGATCGCTAAGACGGATATCCGGGTCACACTGGGTTTCGGGCTGCTGCTGCCCGATGCGCCGGAGACCTTCGTCGGCCACCTGCTCAACGCCATCACTCTGTTCGGATTGTGGTCGACGGCGGCTTTGGGAGCCGTGGTATCGGGCCTGAGCGGCGGTCGCGTACCGATCGGCAAGGCTATCACGGTCACCATGGTCCTGTACGCGCTGTGGGTGGTTCTGGCCGCCCTTCGCACCACCTTCCTGGGTGCCTGAACGCCAGATTCCGGCTATCGGGGAGACCGCCCCGGTAGCCGGAACTCTCCAGCCCTCAGCCCCGGTATTCAGCGAAACTCTTGACCAGAGCCGTTCGTACTGCTAAGCAAAAGCGCTACACCCGGATCCGGGCACCGTCAGCAGGTTCGGGAGCCGCCGCAGCAGGGTGATTCCGGCAGGTCGAGACGGGACCGGGAGGGCCGGGACGTTTCGTGCCGAACGTGCGCCGCCCCGGCTAAGGAGCCTACAGCGATCCAAAGCAGAAAACTGTTATCGGATTAACGAAGAACCACAGCTAACCCCGAGCTTGGAGTTGGGTCATGAAGTGGAGAACGGTTCAAAGCGTCCTTCTCATCTGCCTGTTCACTTTCGCAGGCAACCTCTCCGCCCAGCAGAAGGCACCGCTGACTCTCGAGCAGGCGATCAACCTCGCCAAGATGAATAACCCGCTGTTCCTGTCGACCCTGAACGATCTGGGTCCGGCCAATTGGAGCGTGCGCGCGGCTAACGCGAACCTGTTCTTGCCGGACGCGGACATATCGTTCTTCACATCCTGGCAGGATGCCGGTATCCAGCGCCTGGGCGCGGCGAGGTTCCCGCAGCCATCAGTGCTGCTCTCCAATTACTCGTTTTCGTTGAACTATACGCTGAACGGCACCACGATCTTCTCCCCGGGCCAGCGTAAGGCGGAGCGGACTGCCGCAGAAAGACGGATCGACGACGCCGAGCTCCAGCTCAGCAACTCGGTCACCGTGGCCTACCTGGAGGTGCTCAGGCTGGAGGACCAGGCCGTGCAGGCGGAACGCGAGCTTCGCCGCTCGGAGGAGCACCTGCGGCTGGCCGAGGCGCGGGAGGAGGTCGGTGCTGGAACGCGCCTGGAGACGATGCAGGCGGACGTGGCCCGGGGCCGGGCCGAAGTCGACCTCGTGCTATCCGAGAACCGGGCACGCGTCTCTAAGCTCCGTTTGATTCAGGCTCTAGGCGTCGAAGTGGTGGCGGACGATATCGAACTGGTCAGCGAGTTCCCAATCTTCGAGCCCCAGCTCGATCTCGAAGATCTGGTGAACGACGCGATGGTCAGGCACCCCAGTCTCGTGGCGGCACGAGCCAGCCGCAAAGCAGCACATTCGGGGGTCAAGACGGCAAAGGCGTCTTACTTCCCGACTCTTTCGCTGCGGGCGAACTGGAGCGGGTTCACCCGGGACAATACTGACGTGCAGAGCACGGTGAACAACGCACTGACCGGCGCGACGCAGGAGTCGGCCACGACGGTCGGGCTGTGCAACACATTCAACGAGCTGTACACGGCCACAGGCGAGCCCGTGCCACCGGCGTTCAACAACTGCCAGAACGACTTTGGCTTTTCCTCGGCGGACTCGGCCTCGCTTACGCGAACGATAACGGCCACCAATAACACGTTCCCATTCGACTTCAGCAACGAGCCGGTGACGCTCACGGCGTTCTTCTCTTTGCCGATCTTCAATGGATTCGACCGTCAGGTCCAGGTGGAGCAGGCCATCGCGTTTCGCAACGACCTCGATTATCAGGTCCGGGGACTGGAGTTGCAGATCCGGGCCGATGTCACCGAGGCCGTCCGCAACCTCGAGACCGCCTACCGCACGGTGCTGCTCCAGCGGGAGAACACGGCACAGGCGCGGGAAGAGATGAGGTTGGCCCAAGAGCGTTACCAACTCGGTGCGGGCACGTTTCTGGAGTTGCTCGATTCCCAGACTCTGTCATCCCAAGCCGAGGTGGACGAAATCAACGCGAGTTACGGATTCCACCAATCGCTGGCCTCGCTCGAGGCGGCGGTGGGGCGTCCAATGCAGCTCGCTGGTGAACAGTGAACCGAAAGTGAAGCGATAAGGGAGTAGTAGAGTGAGCAAGAAAAAGATATTCATAGGACTCGGCGTCGCGGCCGTTATAGTCGTTTTCGTGGCGCTTGCATTGAAACAGGGGCAACGTGGAGGCGTAGACGTACGAACCGAGGAGGTGCAACGGCGGGATCTGACCTCGGTGGTGACCGCCAGCGGGCGCATCCGCCCGCACCGTCGCGTCGACATTCAGGCCGACGTGTCGGGTCGGATAGTCGATCTGCGAATCCTCGAAGGCCAGATGGTCGCATCGGGCGACACGCTTCTCATCATCGACCCGGCGACGTTCCATTCCGCGGTACAGCGCGCCCAAGCAACACTCAGCTCCGCTCAGGCCTCGGCCACACAGGCACGGGCGACCCGGGACCAAGCTCAACGCCAACTCGACCGGACGGAAAGGATTCGCGCGCAGAACCCCGAGTTGATATCGCAATCCGAGCTGGAGACCACTCAGACGAACCTCGAGGTGGCGGAAGCGCTGTACCAGGCCGGTGAGCACACCGTGGATCAATGGAGAGCCAACCTGCGTGAAGCACGCGACCGCCTGGCGAAGACGGTGATCATCGCACCCATGGCCGGTCGCGTTACGCGGCTCAACGTCGAGTTGGGCGAGACTGCGATCGTGGGGACGATGAACAACCCGGGGACCGTGCTTCTCACCGTTGCCGACCTGTCGGAGATGGAGGCCGTCGTGGAGGTCGACGAGACCGATATCCCGCAGATCGCCATGGGGGACAGCGCGAGCATCGAGATCGATGCTTACCCCGACGAGGTGTTCACGGGCCGCGTGACCGAAATCGGTCACAGCTCGATCCAGGGCGGTGCGCTGGGGCTGAGCGGCTCGACATCGGACCAGGCGGTCGACTTCGAGGTGGTGATCCAGCTGGACAACCCGCCGGACGAGCTTCGCACCGACCTCTCGGCGACGTCAGACATCGTCGCGGCGGTTAGGGACAGCGTCCTGAGCATCAGCGACGGCGAGGCCATCGAGCTAGTGGAACGGGAGGAGCCCGAAGAGCTGGAAGGGGTATTCGTCGTAGGCGAAGACGGTACGGTCACTTTCCGGCCGGTGACAGTCGGCGTGGCCGGCCGCGAGCATTTCGAGGTTCTCGAAGGGCTGGAGGAAGGCGAAGTAATCGTGTCCGGTAGCTACCAGGCCATCCGTCAGCTCGAGGACGGCAACCTGGTCAAACGCGAGAACGGTTGAGAAACCCGAGAGGAACCGAATAGATGATGATGCCGCCAGATAACGCCGTTATCCACACGCGCGAACTGACGAAAGAGTACGAGCTGGGGGCCGAAACGGTTCGCGCCCTCCAGGGCGTCGACATACAGATCGACAAGAACGAGTGTGTTGCCATCATGGGTCCCTCCGGCTCGGGCAAGTCGACTCTTCTGAACCTGATCGGCTGCCTCGACACCCCCACCTCGGGACAGTACTGGCTCAGTGGAAACGAGGTCTCGCAGCTGGACGATAACGAGTTGGCGCGAATCCGAAACCGCGAGATCGGGTTCGTCTTCCAGACGTTCAACCTGCTATCCCGCACTACGGCCCTGCACAACGTCGAGTTGCCGCTCATATACTCGGGCATGTCGGCTCGGGATCGTCACCAGCGTGCAAGGGAAGCGCTTGACGCCGTCGGGCTGGCCGATCGCATGACGCACCATCCTAACGAGTTGTCGGGTGGTGAGCGGCAGCGCGTCGCCATCGCCCGGGCCCTGGTCAACCAGCCATCGTTGATATTGGCCGACGAGCCGACGGGCAACCTCGATTCGAAGACGTCCGGTGAGATCATGGACATCCTCGTGGGCCTGCATGAACGGGGCGAGACGATCCTGATCGTCACGCACGAGCGAGACATCGCCGCATTCTCGGAACGGCTAATCACGTTGCGAGACGGAAAGGTCGAAAGCGAT
>JBDHGH010000191.1:0-6785 GCA_039589995.1 Gemmatimonadota bacterium
ACACGTTCGAGTTCAGTCGCAACAGAGTCGACTCGGAGCGTGCCGCCGACCACGTATCGAAAGGCCTGCGCTCGGTCGATGCCGACACACTCGTCGACCTCGAGAACGTAGTGGACGGCACCGATGGCCTGTTCGGAGAAATGGTGGGACAGGCCCGGCTCGAGCCGCGCCGCTACCCGGTCGTGGCAACCGGGCCGATGTTCATCGAGATGCGGAATATGCGGGTCATCGCCGGCCGCTCGCTGACTGACCTGGACGATCGGAATCGTGCGGCCGTGGCCGTATTGGGTACGCGGGCCGCGACCGAGCTGTTCGGCGACGCTCCTGCGCTCGGTCGCGAGTTCATGCTGAACGGCGAGCGCTTCCAAACGGTGGGGGTCGTGGAAGCGCCCAGGCTGACCCTGATCCCGGCGAACATGGAGTACTTGGAACGACGCATCTACATCCCGGTGAGCACTCACCAGGCGCGCTTTACTGGCACCAAGTCCGTCCAGGTGATCCTGATGCGGGCGCCGTCTTACGAGACCGTAGGCCCCGCTCTAAGAGACGCGGAGGCGAAGCTGCTGCAGATGCATCGCGGCGTGAAGGATTACGAGATCCAGAACAACGCGGCGGAGTACGGCGAAGAGATGGTGATGGTCGACGGCATATTGCTGGGGTGGAACATCGTGCTGGGAGCCATCGCGGTCATCTCGCTGTTGATCGGGGGCATCGGCCTCTTCAGCATCCTGCAGGTCTCCGTACGCGAGCGGGTGCGCGAGATCGGGATTCGCAAGTCGGTGGGCGCCGACGACGCCGACATACGCCGCGAATTCCTGGCGGAATCGCTGACCCTAGCCGCCTTGGGCGGTGTCATCGGTATCCTGGCGGGCGCGGGACTGTGTCTCGGCGCCGAGGCCATCGCCTCCGCCTTCGGCCGCAGCTGGAACATCCCCATCTCGCCCATCGGCGCATCGATCGGCTTCGTCTTCTCGTTGGTTGTGGGCTTCGGGTTCGGCCTCTACCCCGCCCGGCGCGCTGCCGAACTGGACCCGGTGACCGCCATCTCCCAATGACGGCGCCGAAGATAGAGAACCTTGTCGGTTTTCAACCTGCGACATAGCTTCGATAATCGTTCCTGACAACTCGAAGACCAGCCCGCCCCCGGGCTAGGCACGCCCGCGCGGCGAGGGAGGGTCCCGCATGTGGTTCAAGGAAAAGAAGGCTATGGCGCCTCTATATAAGGACGAGACTCACCGCCGGATCTTCGCCACCGCCTCCGGTCGCCCCAAAGGCGCCGACAAGCTGAAGAAGCTGAAGACCAAGGGCGAAAGAGGCTGGATCGCTCGGTTGTTTGGCAGGAAGCAATCCGCCCGGCAGAGACAAGACAAGGGCAACCTGTGATCAGTAAACAGTAGGCCCAAGTGTCCTCTCTGACACTTCCGGGCAACGGAACCCGCAGGGTTCGTGTTGTCGGAGGCGAGAACGATGACGCTTCAGCCCACTGATTACTGATTACAGATGGCCTTTGATACCAACTCGGACGCACCCAACCACGCCCCAACCACAAGGAGTAACACCATGAAGTACCGAACCCTGATCACCACCACACTGCTCTGTGGGCTCACCCTGTGGGCGGCACCGGCCGCGGCGCAGGAAGAGGACGCGGCCGCGGTGATGGAGGCTTGGCAGAAGGCAGGCATACCGGGAACGCCTCACAAGCACTTGGCGGGACTCGTCGGAAACTGGGACGCGGAAACCAAGTCTTGGATGGACCCATCGGGCGAGCCCACCGTCACGCCAGCCAAGATGAAGTTCGAGATGAAGATGGACGGGCGCTTTCTGATGGAGACCGTCCATTCGGAGTTCGGCGGCCAGCAGTTCGTGGGCCACGGCGTCTACGGTTACAACAACGTCACCGGCAAGGTCCAGGCGACCTGGATCGACAACATGTCGTCAGGGATCTACAGTTACGAAGGGTCGATGAACGAGGCCGGCGATGAGATTGTCCTGATGGGCAAACTCATGGATCCCGTCACGAAAGAGTGGGTAAAGACGCGCAGCGTGATGAAGCTCTCCGCCGACAAGTTGCACTATACCAGCTACGAGACCAGAGGCGGCGAGGAACGTAAGATGATGGAGATCACTGCCACGCGGGCGAGCACTTAGCACGGGCAGAGTAGTTGCTAATGCCACCTGTGATCAGTAATCAGTGGGCCCAAGTGTCCTCTCTGACACTTCCTGAGTCGATGCAGCCGGAGTGCGTGCACAGTCCACGGATTGACTCGATCGCACTTGACGCCACTGATTACTGATCACAGGTAGCCTCTAATACCAACTCAGAAAAAACCGATCGCTCACCCCACTCGGTGCGCGCCGAATCTTTCAGAACGCTCCTTCGCGGACCTGATCCTTCGTCAGGCCGTGCCGCAGCTTCTTCACGTTCTGCGGATCGACGGTCTCATTTTCCGGCAGCGGCACGTCGCCCTTCTCTTCCCCCAGCTCCTTGACGCTCTTCAAGTCCGCGAGCTTGCCGCCACCGTCGAGTGCCTGGATGTGCTCGTCGTACAGGTCGAACCAGGGCAGACCGGCGTCGGTGTACTCCCGCGCCGTCGGCGGGACGGTGGGCGGCGCCTGCCCGGTGATGGAACTCCAGACCATCGAGTTGGCGATGTGAACGAAACAGCGACTCGCTTGCTCCAAGTCCCAGACATCGAAGTCGTGGGGGTCGTCGTAGATCTTTTGTCGCATGCGACCGCCGGGCGCCAGGCCCATGTCGAAGCTGGCCCCTGCTTCTGCGGGCATCATCTGCGCATGTTGGAACATGTAGCGCTCACTCCGGTACGACTCGCGGAGTCGCTCGTACGCTTCCGCCTTCATCGGATAGGCGATGATCTGGATCCCGCCGTACTCGGCTTCACCGGTGATCTGCTCTTCGGCCGAGTAGCCGGCGCCCAGCGGCATGGCGACGAACTGTCGGATCTCGCCCTTCTTTACGCAGTAGCCGTCGAGCCAGGGCTGGTCGGGCACCACCACGTAGTCCTGCGGCTTGCGGTTGAGACCGTTCTCCCATGTCTTACCGGTGACGGCGTTGATCTTCCCCGTGGCGATCTTCACCGCAAAGGGATATCCACCGCCCCTACCGAAGTTCAACCACAATGCCTCCGACTGGTACATCGGCAGCATGACGCCACCGTGCTCCATCCACTCCTCCGGCACTTTCTGGGCGAAGTCGTCCACATGTCGCAGCGGGAACGAACCGAGCCCGGGCGGTAACGCATGCCGCCGTCCGTCATCGGGTATGCGCAACGTTCGCTGGAAGTCGATACGCAGCGCCGCGTCTTTGTGAACCTCGGGGAACGAGAAAACCAGATTGTCCTGCTTCAGCTCGATCATTTTGCACCTACCATTCTCCGTCCCGAACCTCCCGCACCAACCTCAACACCGCCCGATCGGGCATGTCCTTCAGTTCTCTAATCAAATCCGCGAATAGTCGCGGTCGCTTCCTGATCACCTCCAGCAGATCGCTGGAGACCTTCCCGGCCAGCGCCAGCATCACGTCCGGGTCCTCGCCCAGGTCATCGGCCAGCCGGACTATCGTATTCTCGCTGGGGGGTCCGACATCGCCCCGCTCCACTTTGCTCAGGTACGACGGCTGTACGCCGATCCTTGCTGCCACCTGCCTGACCGAGAAGCTGGGATCCACCGCCCGCAGCGCTTCCCGGGTCTCGCGCACAAAGCCGCCAAATGCGGACATGGCCACCTCCTGAGTGTATACTATATAGTACACAGTCTACAGTCAAGAGGCGCTGGAGCCACCGCCAATCAACCGCTTGCCCTCTCACCCCGGCCACCGCATCATCACTCCGTACTCGTGATTGGCCCCCACCATCCACAGCCCAAGCGACCATGTCAGGCTTGAAGCGGCTGATCGTCGACATCCATCGCCGGTCTCTCTGGCAGGTGCTCACCATCTACCTGGGCGCATCCTGGGCGGTGCTCGAGGTTTCCGACCAGGTCATCGACCGCTATCTGCTGCCGGAGTGGGTTTATCCCACCGAAATTCTCGTGCTGATGCTCGGGCTGCCCATCGTTCTCGCCACGGCGTTTGTTCGTGAAGACACCCCCGGGACGACTGGGCCCGCGGCGAGTCCACCTGCATCGGCCGGCGGCCCCCCGCAGTCGGACGCGCCAGTCACCGCCGCTGCCGAATCGCTGAAACCCGCAACGGAACAGGTCAGCTTGCCGAGTAGCGGCTTCCTGGCCAGGAATCTCACGCTGCCGCGAGTAGTGATCGCCGTGCTGGTGGCGTTGTTCGCCATCGGCCTCATGGGCGCTTCGGTGGTGCTCCGCGGTGAGGGGCGCGTGACCGACTCGTCCGGCGCGGCGGGCGACGCTTTCGAAGAGCGCGCCTGGCTGGTGGTGGCGGCTTTCGAAGCCGAAGCTGAGGACGAAGACATGGCGCTGGCGGTGCGAGAAGCGCTGACCGTCGACCTGCAGCAGTCGCAGTTCATCAACGTCTACAGCCGCGAGCAGATGGCGACGGTGCTCAGGCGTATGCAGTTGCCCGACACGCTGGTGGTCGACCGCCGGGTGGCCGTCGAGATCGCCGAACGCGAAGGGCTATCGGCGGTGCTCACCGCCACGGTTGGGCGGCTGGGCGGCGACTACGTGTTCAGCGCACGCGTGATCCAGCCGAGTACGGGAAATGAACTGATCGCGGTGCGCTCGGCGGCCCGTGAGGACCGGCTGTTGGAAGGCGTGCAGGCGCTGTCGCGCGAGGTACGCGTGCGATTGGGCGAGGAGCGAGCGGCGATAAGAAAGAGCAAGCCGCTACCGCAGGTGACCACCGAATCGCTGGAAGCCTTGAAGCTGTATACGCAGGGGGCCGAGGCGGCGGACCGGCGCGATAGCCAGCGTGCGCTGGAGCTGACGCTGGGCGCGCTCGAGCTGGACTCGACTTTCGCTTCCGCCTACGAAGCTGCGGCGATCTACAGTCGGAATACGGGCCGTCACGGCGACGGCGCCGAGTACGCGCGTCGCGCCTACGAACTGCGAGACCGGCTGACCGACAAAGAGCGGCTCGAGGTCGAAGCGACGTTCCACAACGCCGTGGAGATGGACTACCGCGCCGCCGCGGACGTCTACGAGACGCTGCTATCCAGCTACCCGGACGATTGGATCGCCGCACACAACCTGGGCGTTATGGCCTCGCTATTGGGCGAACCGGAGCGCGCCTACCAAGCCACGATGCGCGCCGTGCGCCTGGCCCCCTACAACGGCCTCGGCTTTGGGAACGCGATGGACTATGCGCGGCGCACTGACCGCTGGGATGTCGCCGACAGCCTGATCCAGGTGGCGAAGGAACGCGGATTCGAGGATGGGGCAGCGCGATGGTCACTCGACCAGGCGATTGGACGGCGCGATTGGCAGCGGGCCGATCAGCTGTGCGATTCTCTTCTGGCCGCCACCTCGCGCCCCAGCCAGCGGGCCGAGGATCAACGTAGCTGCGGAACGCTGTACGTCGTCCGCGGGCGCATGCAACGGGGACTGGAAGGGATCATCGACGCCGCCGACTACTACGGGCGAGAAGGACGAAACATGAGCCGGGGCGCAACGAGCGGGTTGGTTCCCTTCATCGAAGCGGCGCGCGGCGGTAGGGCGGCGACGGCCGCGTTTTTCGAGCGAGTCCTGGAAAGCTCCGCGCTAGCCGCGGCTCGCGAGCCAACGCGAACCATCGGTCGGACGGTTTATCTGATGTCAGCCTACCTATTCGAACTGGACGACATCGCCGCCCGACTGGAAGCAAATGTCTCACTGGACCCTGAAAGCAGTACCCGCGCCTACGCTGTCTACGCCGAGCATCACATTTCCGCCGCACGGGCTCTGCGCGGTGGCCGCTGGCTCGAGGTGGTCGACGAGGTCCGTCGGGCGCGAAGCATGGACTACCGCTCCGACGGGATCGAGGCCTTCGCCGACATGATGCTGGGCCAGGCGTTTGACGAGTTGGGACAGACCGACTCGGCCATCGCCTACCTGTCCGAGTCGGTCTCCCCTGCTCGCCTCGCCGGCTCCACATACGCGCGGATCCGACTGCCCGCTATCGAGCTGCGCCTGGCCGAGCTGGAGGAAAAACGAGGTGACAGGGCGGCGGCCGCGGCGCAATACCAAACGTTCATCGAACTGTGGTCCCAGCCCGACCCCGATTTGGCCGGCCGCGTGGAAGCGGCGCGCCAGGCCCTGGAGCGGTTGGCGTCCGCCGATAGGAGCTAGAGTGAGTGCGGCAGGATGATTGCTAGGGCCACCTGTGATCAGAAATCAGTGGGCCCAAGTGTCCTCTCTGACACTTCCCGAGTCGACCCAACCGGAGTACGTACAAGGTCCAAGGATGAGATCGATCGCACTTGACGCCACTGACTACTGAGTACAGGTAGCCTTAGCGACCAACTCAGAGAGCCCAACCGCTCCCTCCCGACCTTGCGCCCAGCCGACCAGACTACTCCTCCCGCAGTACCTCCACAGGCTGAAAGCGCGATGCCCGCAACGCCGGTATCCCGCAGGCGGTTACTGCCACGGCGACCAGTACCGCAGCGACGGCTGCATATGTGAGTGGGTCGGCGGGTTTCACCTCGAACAACAGGTTCGCCATCAGTCGTGTCAGCGCCAGCGCGGCAACCGCGCCCAGCACCACGCCGATGATGGCCTGTCGCAGTCCTTGCTTCAGCACCAAGCCCAGCACCCTGCCCCGATCGGCGCCGAGGGCCATGCGAATACCGAACTCGTGGCTGCGCTGGGTGACGGTGTAC
>JBDHGH010000192.1:0-6875 GCA_039589995.1 Gemmatimonadota bacterium
GACGCGGCGCACGCGCTTCCTTGGGCCATCGCACTGATGAGAAGGGCAACGCCAGTGAGAGACCCCAACACGAAAGTGCCGGGCGAATTACCCAATGTCACCGGTTGGTTCAGCGTCAACATCACGACGATGCCGTAGATGGTCTGCGAGGAGGGCATCGCCGCTACCCCGACGAAGCGACCGTAGCCACTTTCTACCTCGAGCATCGCGCCCGCAGCGGCCAGGCCGCCTCGGCCAACGCCGATCATGCTACCGATGGCTCCCAAGGCCAGAGGGGCGAAGATTCCGATCCAGCCCGTGGTCAAGACGAGCGATTCCAAGGATCACACTCCTTTCTTCTTGAACGCCCGAAAGAGAGGTCCCTCCTCCGGTAGTCCCCAATTGAAGAACTCGATGACATTCAATCGCAGTCCGTGGATGAACCCGCTGGCAACGGCCAGAACCAGGTTCAGGGTGTGCCCGATAACCAGAATGATCAAAGCTGCCAGGAGACCCACACCCGGAATGGCCTCGCGAGCGTCCGCGGCCATGCCGTTGAACGCGATAGCCAGCGATGCGGAGGCGAGACCCAAGGCAAAGAGCCTGAGATAGCTCAAGACATCCCCGAACGCACCGGTGATCCGCGTCAGCCCGACCAAACCCTTCCCCAGGCGTGCCAACGCGCGGTCCCCGTATCCCGAGAATGCAAACACCAGTACCAAACCGACGATGGCCATCGCGACGGCGGGCGTTTTCACCCAATCGGCTCCGGCCTGACCACCCACGAACAGCGAATAGCCTGCAAGCACCAAGATGGCCCAACCCAGCGACGGAAGCGCCCGGGGATTCCAACCGTATCGCCCCGCATCCATGAGGTTGCCCATCATCACATGGATCGCCCCGATCGTGATCGATAGACCCATCATGGAGGGCGCGTCGTTGATGTCCAGGATAGCCAGCCGTGATAGGATCGTGTTCGGGCCGGGTGCTACGCCGAAGAACGAGCCGACCAGGACACCGTAGGCAATCGTGGACGCCACAAGGGTCAACAGGACCCAGCGCCACCGGCGGCCTACCGCTGAATTCGACAGCCTCTTCCAGAAGCGAGCGACCACCAAGGCCAGGATCAGCCCATAACCCCCGTCCGAGATGATCATCGCGAAAAAGATCGCGAACGAGTACAGGACGACCGACGACGGGTCCCAGCCGCTGTAGCTTGGGGTCTTGTAGAGGTTGACGAGATCCTCGCCGCCCTCCCTTCGCTCAGAATTGCGGAGCAGGGTCGGCGGCTCGTCATCGGGGCCGGGGGCCGAGATCTCAATGGCCATCCCGTGCTCCTCGGCGTACGAGCCGAGGGCCTCCAGCGACTCGGTGGGCGCCCAAGCACGAAGCGCGAACACCGGACCGGAATCGTAGCATCGTTCGGCGGCGTGCTTTCGAGCCGCTCGGTCCTCCAGCCCGTCGAGGCTGCGGGACAGCAGCGCGAGCCAGCGGGTTAGGCGAATGCGTTCCAGCGACGCGTCCTCGAGCTCCAGCTCCACTTCCTCGAGCCTACGTTCGAGCTTGTCCCGTGACACGCTCCCCGTTCGCACCCGGGGAGCCGGAACACTCTGTGGCTCGCGTTCGGAGATCACGACCACATAAGCGTTCCGCCCATCGCGCCTTACTTCCTCCCAGACCAGCTGCGATGCTTCCAACTCGCGCAATCGGTTTTGGGGAAGGACATAGAACCATAACCGCTTTCCCGCCAGCTGGTCCTCGGGTGGGAAATCGAAGTCGCCCCACGGAGTCAGTGCCTCGATGCGATGCAAGAGGGCGTCTCGCTCGAGCTCCAAGCGATGGGTGCGATCTCTGAGGTCCAGGATCTCCTCCTCCACACGCACCGCATCGAAATCGGCGGGGTTCGTCGCCGCGCGCTGCTTTTGGGGGCACCGTTCGAGATAGCTCAGTGCCTCGCGGCTTCGCTTGGAGGGATCGTCGAGCGAAACGACTTCGGTGGCGAGGGAAACGATCTCCAGGCACCCCAGTTCCTGCAGGTCCTCCAGAACCAGCTCCTTCTCGGCCTGGTGCCCGACGAACGTGACCTTGCTCAGAGGGACTATGGCCACGCCGCGTCCCCTTCCTCCAGCGAGACCCTGTCACGCACCTGCCGCGCTTTCGCCAGCTTCGCCTGGACCACAGCCGCGCGCTCGAGGTCGCCCAGCCAGATCTGGATGCGCTGGATGTTCTTTTGCGTCCTGGGAATGAGGATCTTCTCGAAGAGGTTCACCCGCTGAGTGATGCGCCGCTCCGCCCGCTCCAGGATGCGGACGCGCTCGGCGGCCACCTGGATGCGGGTTCGGGCCTCGGCCGCATCGCGAAGTCGCTCGACCAGCACATCCACCCACGCCGGTTTCGCCAGCAGGGAGTACTCCGCCACCTGGCAGTCGATCTCCTTCAGCAGCGGCAGCCGCACCCCGACCACGTTCTCCTGCTCCAACTTGAACGCCGTCATCTTGACGAGACCCTTCAGCTCGATCTCGGTGTTCGCCAGCATGGGTAGCTCCGCCCCCACCCGTGCCTCCAGGCGCTCGACCTCGGCCCTCGTAGCCTCGTATTCCTTGCGTGCTTTGTCCCGCTCGATGGTGAGCTGTCTGCGCTTGAGCTCGAGGGATGGAAGTAGCTTCTCGTAGAGCTTGAGCTTCGTCCGCTCCTGCTGGAGGGACGCCTTACTGAGCTTCAGTCGAGCCATTCCTCAGGCGACCTCTCCCGTGCCTTCGTTCTCCAAGTCCGGGAAGTAGCGGTCAACGAGGTCCTGCTTCATGAGAAGTTCGTGAGACTCGAAACACTCGGCGAGCGTATGCCAACTTGTATCCAGTGCTTTCAACAGAGGCATGGAGACGTCCACATCCATGAACCGGCGTCGGAACAGCCCTCCAAATTTGAGCAGCTTCAGGTCGAAATCCGAAAGCTCGAACGCCATGGCCTGCTTTTGCTCCGCCTCCCGCGCACCGGCGTAAAAGCGGACCATGGTGTTCATGATCTGAGAATGGTCCTCCCGGGTGACCTTACCTACAACGTGTTGTTTCAGGCGCGACAACGAACCGAACGGATCGATGACCCCATCGTGCAAGTAAAACTGACCCTCGGTGATGTATCCGGTATTGTCCGGGACGGGGTGTGTTACATCGTTGCCCGGCATGGTCGTGGCCGTGATGATCGTGACCGATCCGGCCCCTTTGAAGTCGCACGCTTTCTCGTACCGTCGGGCGAGTTGAGTGTAGAGGTCGCCCAGGTAACCCCGCGTGGCCGGGATCCGGGCCTGGGCCACGCCGATCTCTTTCATGGCGTCGGCGTAGGCCGTCATGTCCGTCATCAGGACCAGGACCCGCTTGTTTCGCTCCATCGCGAATCGCTCGGCCACAGCCACAGCCATGTCGGGAACCAGCAGCCGCTCGATGATGGGATCGGACGCCAGGTTCACATACATGACGGTGCGATGGGAGACACCGTTCTCCTCGAAAGCCGTCTTGAAGAAGTGAAAGTCGTCGAAAATCAGGCCCAGTCCCGCGAAAACCACGATGTCGGCATCCGCCTGGAAGCCGATCCGGGCCAATAGCGCATTATAGGGCTCGCCCGCTACCGAGAAGATCGGGATCTTCTGGCTCTCCACCAGGCTGTTGAAGAGATCGATCATGGGAACTTCGGTCTCGATCATCTTCGACGGCATGACCCGCATCATGGGGTTCACGGTGGGTCCAGCCACCCGGATCGTCTTCTCGGCGTCCAGTGGCGGCTTGCCATCGATGACCTCGCCCGAGCCCCGGAAGATCCGGCCCAGGATGTGGTTGGAGAAGGTGACTTGCTGGGGGTGTCCGAGGAAACGTACGCGGGCATCCGTTGAGATACCCTTGCCTCCCGCAAAGACTTGCAGGCTGGCGATGTCCCGATCCAACTCCACAACGCTGGCGGTGGAGACCTCTCCGTCCGGGTTCTCCACCACCGCTAGGTCCCCAAGGGCTACGCCGGTAGCCTGGACCCGGATCACATCGCCGACGATCTCCAAGACACTGGTGTGCCGAACGAGCGCGTCGAGCATCTATGACCTCGAAAGGTATTAAAGCGTTGAGATGACCTTCCTACAAGGGAGATCTTAGCGGGTGAGAACCGTCCTGCAAGACCCCCGCGAACGCTCATCATCTTCCGTGTTCTGTGCCTCGTTGCTACCTGCCCACTGGCTTCTCATCTTGGCCGTGAGGAGGCGTCATGGATGCCAAACTAGCGCCGGTCATAGAGGACCAACGAATCGACTCATTGGATGTGCTTCGCGGGTTCGCTTTGCTGGGGATACTCGCCATGAACATCCAGGCGTTTTCCATGATCTCGGCCGCTTATTTCAACCCGACGGCGTACGGCGATCTCACGGGCGCGAACGAGTGGGTGTGGCGAATCACGCACGTCCTGGTCGACATGAAGTTCATGGCGATCTTCTCGATGTTGTTCGGCGCCGGCATAGTCTTGATGACCCGTCGGGCCGAATCACGCGGGCAAGCGGTCGCGGGCGTTCACTATCGACGCATGGCCTGGCTAATCGTCTTCGGCTTGTTGCACGCCCACCTACTATGGTACGACGACGTTCTGTACTGGTATGGGATGTGTGGATTGGTAGTGTTTCTCTTCCGCAAATTGCGGCCGCAGTGGTTGCTCGTCTGGGGCCTGACGTCGCTCGCTATAGGGTCCGCGCTCATGCTCTCCGGGGGTTGGTCGGTACAAACTTGGCCGCAGGAGGTTCTGGAAGGGTTCTTCCGAGATTGGCATCCCACACAAGAGTTGACCGCGCAGGAGATTGCCATCTACCAAGGCGGCTGGCTGGAGCAGATGCAACACCGAGTGCCAGAGGCGCTCGAGATGCAAACTTCCATCTTCCTCTTCTGGGCCGCTTGGCGCGTCAGCGGACTCATGCTGTTGGGGATGGGGTTATTCAAGCTCGGGATTTTCAGCGCCCAGCGCTCACGAGCGTTTTACTCACTTTTGATCGCCGTGGCGTTTCTGGTGGGCGTCCCGGCTATTCTTCTCGGTATACAGATGAACTTCGCGGCCGATTGGGAGGGGACGTATTCATTCTTCTTCGGGACGCAATTCAACTATTGGGCTAGCATCCCGGTCAGCCTGGGCTGGGTCGGCTTAGTGATGCTGGTGTGCAAAAAACCGAATCTTGGGCGGCTCACGCGCCCCTTTGCCGCCGTGGGGCGAACGGCCTTCAGCAACTACATCCTGCAGACGGTCGTGTGTACCACGATATTCTACGGCCACGGCTTCGGTTTGTTCGGCCAGGTGGAGCGCGTCGAGCAGATCGCCATCGTGTCGGCGGTTTGGGCCTTCCAACTCGTCATCTCACCGGTCTGGTTGCGTTACTTCTTGTACGGCCCACTGGAGTGGTTGTGGCGGTCGTTGACCTACATGCACCGGCAACCGTTCAGGCGAACGGTGCCGGCGCCGGCAGGCTGAGCCCCGAATTCGATCGCTCCGCCGAGATCACTTCTCAGCCACCGTGGCCGTCGTCGTCATGGTGATGACCTTCGCCCTCACCGTGGTGGCCGTACTCATGATCCTCCAGTGACCCCAGCACAGGAAAATGAAATTCGCCCTGGTGTACGCTGCCAGATACATCGATTTGAACCTGCAGATAGTGCATGCCGGACGCATCGCACGTGTGCTCTGACATGTACACGCCGGTTTGCTCCTCGGTCACCGTTAGCATGTCCATCATCATGTCGGGACCGCGAACCTGCATCCTGATGCTCATGCCGCCCACAGGATCGCCCCGGGACCCGTCCTGCATACGCTCGAAGACTCGCACGCGAACAGTCTCGGCCTGATTCACGATGGGTGGCACGGGATCGAGCTCCATCTCGACCCAGTACGAACCGATGATTCGGTGCTGGCGATGGACCTCGATTTCGTGATGACCGAAGTCCTCATCGTGTTCTCCACCCTGCTGCATCCCCCAGAAGTGCAACTGATGCGTTCCGGGCTCGAAGAACATCATGTGGGCGGTAAAACCGTCCCCATCGCTATCCATATCCCAACTGTAGTCGTGACCGCCGCCCTGGTGCTCGATCTCGAGCTCGCCGTGCTGCATATGAAGAGCCGTTCCGTCCTGGTGAACCCGAACATGGACCTCGACCTCCTCGAACGTTTCAACACGCGATGACTGGACCTCGAACTGAGTACCCGGGTCCGTATCCGCTGCCGAAGCCGGATCATCCCCGCAGCCGATGATCGCCACTCCCGCAAGTGCTGCGAACGCCAAGAGTTCGTTTCTGATGAACATCCTACGATCCTCCAATGATGTGAAGCGCGAATGTTACTTGTGTGTGTTGGTCGCAGCAACCGCGACCGGCTCGGCCTCCCGCGCGACCTGGAAGCGACGCCAGATCAGGTAGATCGCCGGAATGACTACCAGGGTCAGTACCGTCGCGCTGATCATGCCGCCCACCATCGGCGCTGCGATCCGCTTCATGACATCGGCCCCGGTTCCTCGGCTCCAGAGGATCGGAGCCAGACCGGCCATGATCGCGGTGACCGTCATGATCTTTGGCCGCAAGCGCCCCAGCGCTCCTTCTCTAACTGCCGCCGCGACGTCGGCGGCCTCTCGCATGACCCCACGCTCTCGCCGGTCGTAAAACGCTTCGTCCAGGTAGACGGCTACGCTCGTGTTGTAGCCCAACAGCCAGAGGAACCACACGCCGCCGATCAAAGAGAACGGTAGTGCGATCATCACGATCAAGGACTTCGCTACGCCGCCGAAACTGAAATAGAGAAGCATGAAGATGATCCCGAGTGTCACAGGCACCACGACCGTCATCTTCCTGAGCACGCGCTGCATGAACTCGTACTGGCCACTCCAAACGAGC
>JBDHGH010000193.1:0-6655 GCA_039589995.1 Gemmatimonadota bacterium
GACGCATGGGCGAGGACGAGTACCGAGCCAAGATACGCGAAGCCAAGACCACGCTGAAACAGTTGGAGAAAGCGGCGAAGCTGAAACGGGATGGTATCAACGACCTCGAGGGCCTACAGCAGCGGCGCGACGAGTTGGCCGAGGTGGCCGAGTATTTGGAGGCATGGAACGAGGCCACCGAAACGCACGACTGGGTAGGCGTGTTTGAGGAGCTACACGGCCTGAAACCGGGCAGCGAGGAATACTACGAGCAGCTCTTCAAGCTGACCGACCCCACCCTTACCGTATCGGCCGATGGGCACGTTGAGCTGACGGGCTCCCTGCCCGGCCGTCCCCAGGCCTACACCGTCCCCCTCGGCTTCGACTCCGACACGCCACCAGAACGCCCTAAGAACGGTCAAGTGGTCCTTATGACTAACTTGCCGAAGTTGGCATTCGATTCCATGTGGCGGTGGGCTTCCACAACATCCTCCATCGGAAACACGCGATCGATGACGGGGCGCACTTCTCCGCTCTCCAGCAACCGGCCCACATCGCGGTCGAAGGCGCGCGCGGCGGCGACCTTCTCCTCCAAGGTTCGCATGCGAAGCGAAGTGCCGACGATGTGAAGTCGCTTTCGCAAAACCGCTCCCATATCCAGTTCGGCAGAGCGGCCCGCCGTCAGCCCCACAATGATCATGCGGCCCTTTAGCGCTAACGCATCGATGTTCGCGGCCAGGTACGGACCGCCAACGAGATCGAGTATGACATCGACACCTTCGCCGTCCGTTTCGCGTCGTACCGCTTCTGCCACAACTTCACACGAGGCATCGATTCCTGCGTCGAGACCCAGCTCCTGGGCTCGCTCGAGTTTCCAGGCAGCTCGGGATGTACCGATCACTGTCGCACCGGCGACTTTCGCCAACTGCAACGCGGCGGTCCCAACTCCGCTTCCCACCGCGTGGATCAACAAACGCTCGCCGCGTGCGAGGTTGAGTTGGGTGACGAGCGCGTCGTGTGCGGTGATGAACACTTCGGGTATCGCGGCGGCCTCCTCGTACGAGAGTCGCTTCGGGATCGCGATCGCCTCACGAGCGGGAACCACGACGTATTCGGCATAGCCACCGCCGCCCACCAGGCCCATCACCCGGTCGCCCACCTGCCATTGGCCGCCCCCGGCGCCGAGGGCCTCAACCGCGCCGGCGTACTCCAGCCCCGGGATGTCGGCGCGCCAGCCGGGCGGCGGCGGGTACAAGCCGCGCCGCTGCAGGAGGTCGGCCCGGTTGACCCCGGCAGCCCGGACCCGGACGCGAATTTCTCCCGTGCCGGGCGCGGGGACCATAACTCTTTTTATTTCAATAACTTCCGGGCCACCCGGCTCGGTGATCACCGCCGCTCGCATCTCGCTCATCGGGCCTCCCTAGCGGCTCGGGTACCGGCTGACAAATCCGGTGAACCTACTGGCGTTGCCAGGGTAATAGTCTTATCCTCCCTCACGCCGCCACCCCAATACCCATTATTTGTAGCTGTCAGTCCAACGGGCCGCTTCTGCCTAAACCGGGAATGCGAGTGGTTGCCTATGGCTGCTGGAAGCAGGGATAGACCGGAGCAGGAATTCAGCGTCCTGCTCGTCGACAGCGACCACGATTTCGTGAACGGGAGCTGCAAGCTCATGGCCGAGGACGGCTATCGGGCGTGGGGCGCCGAGGACCTTCTCGCTGCCGCAAACTTCCTGGCAGATCAGACTCCCGACCTGGTTGTCGTAGAGTTGGCGCTGCTCGAAACGGATGGCGCCGACCCGCTCGGCGACATGCAGACCCTGGTGCCCGCCGCCCCGATCATCCTCGCGTCGTCGGGTCCGCCCGACAATCGCGTGACCGGTTACAGTCGAACGCACGACGTATTCGGCTACTTCGACAAGCTACACGGCAGCGACGGGTTGCTACTCTCGGTCAAGTCCGCGCTCGCCAGCGCCCGGCACCTGGGTAGCATTCGAAAGGTGCGTCAGGGACTGAGACAGGTCCTGGAGGCGGCGCCCGAGTTACACCAAGTCCAGTCCCTGGACCATGTGTTAGAGACGATACTCGAGCGAATCGAGGGATTGGTCGGCGGCCAAAGCTCGTTTGTGGCCGCACGCATGAGCGATCCTGTGGGCAAGCCACCCCTCGAGGGTTTCGGTGAGTCTCCGCAAACCGTTGATGATTACGTAGTGGGTGCCGCGTCCGCCGATGACTACCCTCGTGGCCACACCGTGGACAAGATCAAGTCGGTTCCGAACCACGTGGTACAGCGTGCGGTAGACGAGCGCAGCGGTATCATCGACGATCGACACGGTGTGCTACCGTTGACTCTGGCTGAGCATGTACTCGGACTTGCCTACCTCGATCGGCCCGATGCCGGCGAACGTGACCTGGACGTTCTTCAACTATTCGCCACACAAGCCGCGGCAGCGATCCGCAATGCCGCGCTGTACGAGTTGGCCACCGTCGACTCGACCACGAGGGTTTTTCAGAAGGCGTTCACCCTCGACCGACTTCGCGAAACGGTCAAGCTGGCGTGGAGAAAGGCCTTCCCCGTCTCCGTACTGATGCTGGACATCGACAACTTCAAGGAGTTGAACGACCGGCGCGGTCACATCGTAGGGGACCGAGCCCTTCGTCACATCGGAACGCTTCTGAAGACGCACGTGCGTGACTCCGACGTGGTTGGGCGGTTCGGCGGAGACGAATTCTTGGTGATCCTGGTCGACGCCAACAACGAAGGTGCCGATATCGTCGCGGATCGTCTCATCCAAGGGCTGGTGAGCGAGCGTGAACGACCCTGGCCCACCGGCGTGCCGCCACTCAGCACCAGCATGGGGATGGCCACTCTCGATCCCGGTGACGTTGCGCCTCAGGAATACGGCTTCCCGGACTTTCCGAACGTGGTCGAGACGATCGTGGCAGAGGCCGACGCCGCGATGTACCAGGCGCGCAGAGAAGCCAAGGGAATGTTCGCGGGACAGGTCCTAACCTGGGCTCAATTCGCCAAGGGATAGACTGGGTCGCCGGCTACGATTCGGGTGGACCGGTCTCCTCGCCGCTTCGCAGTTTCTGATAGCGGAACGACAGGGCAAGCATGACCATAGCCAACAACACGAAGCTGGCGATCCGGTATAGCTGAGCCAGATTGGCGAGGTCGTAGATGAACACCTTCCCCGCCGCGACTAGAGCCATGACCAGTCCCGCCCACCGGACCTGCGGACGACTCAGGCCGAAGCCAACAGCGAGTAACCCAACAGCATAGGCCATCCAGAACCCGCTGATCGATAGATCACGAGCCAAGTTCGTCCGATCGCCGTCGCCCACCGCTTCCCAGAACTGCTGGATCTCCAGTGTGCCCCACACCAGAAACAGCAGGCCCGCAAAGCCGAGTACAGCGGGGCGCAGGCCGGACTCCCAACTCCTCGGTTTTGCAACACGCTGCCCGGCAAACGTCCAGAAGGCCAGCCCGATGATCGTGGCAAGCCCGGTCAGCGCCCACAGGCTGACGAACGCGAAATCGCTGGCGGTGCGGTCATCCACAACATTCCAGTAAACCAAAGTAGCGAGCGCGAACGCTGCGAGTCCTGCCGCGCGGGCTTCTACCGCCTTGAATCGCACGCCGGCTAACGACAGGGCGAGGCCTTCGATCAGCCAAGCCCGAGCGAGGGCTGCATCCGACCACTGCATGGCCGGGGCCGCGATCAAGAAAGACAAGCCGAGTGCCGCGCGCCATGTGCGACCGGCTACACCTCGACCGGGAGCTCCAACGACCACTTGAAGGGCGTAGAACGCACCGAGGAGTGCACCCAACGCCAACGCGATCTCTCCCTGCCACTCCGCAAGCTGCGAATTCTCCAGCCCGATTCTGGCCGACAGGAAGAAGGCCCAAGGAGGCAGATAGGTGACGACGAGGCCGCTAAGCTCGTAGACCTGGCTCTCCCTCTTGAGTTCGGCCGCGCTTTTGCCGCCGTCACCTTCGCTACCAGATAGAGACCGCGCCCGCGCAGGCCGCCAATCTTGTATGCCGACCGCCGCGATCAAGCTCGCCAGCCACAAAGCCCCCGCATAGGAAGCGTACGCCAGCCCCGATACTTCCCAGGCAGAGGCACCCGGCCAGAAAGAGACCCAGCCGATCAACACGGCCAGCAGCGACAACTCTCGCCACTCGTGGCGCCGAGCAACGAAGAGGGCGAACGCGACCAGCGCAACCAGATAGACACTGTGAAGGTGCGGCGCACCCTCGGTGAGCAACGGCATCAGTGCGCCGCCCAGAATCGATGCCGTCGCCAGATATGGCCAACCCGCCCGGTATGCGACCCACAAGCCAGTGCCGGATAGCAGGCCGAGATAGGACAGGAAGAACAGCATCGAGGCCTCTTCCGCTGGGAGCAGAACCGGAGCGAGGTACCCGCCGATCATGGCTAGCAGTACGAAAGACTCCGAGCTGCGGAGAAGTCCCAACGTTCCGGCAGCCGCCACGACACCAACCATCATCGAGAACCCGACGGCCGTCGGTAGTAGCGCATAGAGTGCCGCTGCCGCCCAAATGCTGAGGTAGATGGCGGCGAAACCACCCGCGGCCAGCCACAGACCGTAGGTTCGGTACCCTGTCGCTCGTATCCGCTCACCCGCGAGCACCGCGGCGAAACCAACACCTCCACCCAAGAGAACGCGGATCGTCGGTCCGATCCAATTGCGCTCGATGGCTTCCTTCACGAAGAATCCCACGGCCAGCACCAGGGCGGCGACACCGATAAGCAGCAGGCCGCGACCCCCCAGCCAGTACTCGAGGTCCACCGAATCTCTCCAGCGGTCCAGGGGCGAGGTCCTTTCTGACCGCGGTGGCGTGGCTACGTCCTCGGGTATCGGGGGTGGGACGGGCTCCGCGGTGATTGGAGCGGCAGGACTCTCTTCCGCCCCGCCGCCGTACCGATTCAGGTCGGCCCTCAGCCGATCGATATCGCGTTTGAGCTCCCGCGAGACGCGCTCGAGTAAGTCCAAGCGCTGGATCAGACGCCCACGTTCATCTTCGGCCATGGGAGACGACCTTTTTTGGAAGGATGGGGCTAACACTTCGGTCTGTGCAAATGTACAGCCCGAGCCCAAGGGCATCAAACTAAGGGTTTTTTCAGTCTCGCTTGCCGAACAGCAGGCGGAAGGAAATGAGCAGCACGAGCGACCCCATCACGGCCAAGCCCATCGATCGCAGATCGAAGCCGGTGACTTTGCCCCAGCCCAACCACGTTCCGATGTAGCCGCCTACGGCGGCGCCGCCGACACCCAACAGGATAGTAAGCAGACAACCCCCGGGATCCTTGCCGGGGTGCAAGACCCTAGCTATCGCGCCGGCAACGAGACCGAGAATAATCCAAGAAAAAACGCCCATCGGCACAGCACCTCACAGGTCCAATCGTTAGCGTCTGAAGACTGTTGACCTTACGAGCAAGAACCCAACGGTGTTTCAGTCGCGGCGGCTGTACTCGGCCCTTTCGTGGCAGGCTACGTCGTCCCAAGGACAGCGTCTCTGAACGCGCCGGTCGCTACCAGGTCGCGTAGACTCTCTATGTCGCCACCCAGTACACGGTCGCCGGTCAGCGGCTCGACCCGACCGCGCACCAGGTTGTGTCCGGCAGCCACCCCGAGGCCCGGTCGCAGCGGTTTGAGGTACTCGAGTGCCTGCGCCGCGCACATCAGCTCAACGGCAAGAACGTACTGCAGGCATTCCACGGCTCGACGCGCCTTGCGGGCGGCCTCCATTCCCATCGACACGTGATCTTCTTTGTTGGCGCTGGTGGTCACCGAGTCCACGCTGGCCGGGTGCGAAAGGACTCTCAGCTTCGACAACACGTCCACCGCGGCGACTTGAGCGATCATGAACCCGGATTCGACGCCGGCATCCTGTGTCAAGAAGGCGGGTAGCCCCGAAAGGTCGGGATTGAGAAGTCGTTCGATGCGTTGCTGGCTGATTGACGCGAGGTCGGCGCACGCCATGGTCAAGAAATCCAGCGCACCCGCCACCACTTGAGCGTGGAAATTCCCGGCGCTGATAATCTCTCCCGACTCGGCGAACACCAGCGGGTTGTCGGTCGAGCTGTTGATTTCGATCTCCAGAATCTTGCGCACATAGCTCATCACGTCTCGGGCTGCTCCATGCACCTGGGGCATGCAGCGAAGCGAATAAGCGTCGTGGATGCGCGGATCGTCGTGCCGGTGCGACTCACGAATCTCGCTGTCCGCTAAAAGCGCACGAAGACGGGCCGCACTGGTCATCTGGCCCGGGTGAGGACGATTGATGTGCACTTTGGCGTCGAACGGCGACGGGGTGCCTTTCAGGCCTTCGAGAGACATCGCACCCGCCAGCTCCGCCGTTTCCACCGCGGCCTCGGTGTCAAGAAGGGCCAGCAACCCGATCCCGGTCGTCGCCTGCGTCCCGTTGATGAGGGCCAGCCCTTCCTTTTCGCGAAGCTCGACCGGGGACAAGCCGGCCTCCTCTATCGCGGGGCCGGCGGGGATGGGGCCCGAGTCCCCATGGATCGTTCCCTCCCCGATCAAGCAAAGGCCGATGTGCGAAAGCGGAGCCAGGTCGCCGCTGGCTCCCACCGAGCCGAATTCGGGGATCACGGGGTCGATCCCATGACGCAGCATGGACAGAA
>JBDHGH010000194.1:0-6641 GCA_039589995.1 Gemmatimonadota bacterium
GGCTGCGTCAGGCGCGACACGGTCCAGGCTACGGCGAAGTTGACCAGCATACCCACGGTGCCGATTCCCTCGGGCGAGATGCCGAACCACCAGTTCTCCGGAGTGCTGGCGGCCGGGTTCACGGACTTGAAGTAGACGATGTAGAAGCCCGTCAGAGTGATTCCGGCGATCATCCCCAGTATCGCTCCTTCCCGGTTCATGCGCTTCGAGAACACCCCCATGATGAGGGCCGGGAAGAAAGACGCGGCCGCCAGGCCGAAGGCGTACGCTACAACCTCAGCCACGAAACCGGGCGGATTGATCCCCAGGTGGCCCGCCACGATGACTGCCGCACCGGCACTCACCCGGGCGGCGATCAATTCGCCTTTTTCGGTGATGTTCGGTTTGAAGCCTCGCTTCAGCAGGTCGTGGCTCACTGCGGTCGAGACGACGAGCAGTAGCCCGGCCGCGGTCGAGAGCGCCGCTGCCAGGCCACCCGCCGCCACCAGCCCCACGACCCAGTCGGGCAGCCCCGCGATCTCGGGATTCGCCAGCACCATGATGTCCGGGTCGATTGTCAGTTCGTTCTCGATCCCATTGCCTGACACATCGCGAGCCTCGGGTCCTACGTACTGTATGAGATCATCGCCGTTCTTGTCTTCGAACGAGATGAGCCCCGTGCTTTCCCAGGTCTTGAACCAGCCCGGCATCTCCGCGTAGGGTTGATTCGAGACTGTGCTCAGCAGGTTCGTCCGGGCGAACAGGGCCACGGCAGGTGCCGCCGTGTACAGCATCGCAATGAAGATCAACGCCCACCCCACACTGATCCTCGCGTCCTTCACCCTCGGTACCGTGTAGAAACGAATGATGACGTGCGGAAGACCGGCCGTCCCGACCATGAGCGCTGCCGTGATAAAGGCGACGTCGAGCTTCGATTTCGATCCCGAAGTGTAAGCCGCGAACCCGAGCTCCTCGTGCAAGCCGTTCAGTCGGTCGAGTAGATAGGTTCCGCTCGAGGCATCGACGCCCCCGAAGCCGATTTGAGGAGCTGCGATACCCGTGATCATCAAAGACAGGAATATCGCCGGCACCATATACGCGAAGATCAAGACACAGTACTGCGCAACTTGGGTGTAGGTGATGCCCTTCATGCCGCCCAGCACGGCGTAGAAGAAGACAATCCCCATCCCAATCAGAACGCCGATCTCGACGGGCACTTCCAGGAATCGACCGAATACGATTCCCACGCCTCGCATCTGACCGGCGACGTAGGTAAACGAGACGAAGATCGCACAGACCACGGCCACCAACCGCGCGGTCTGCGAGTAGTAGCGGTCCCCCACGAAGTCCGGGACGGTGTACGCCCCGTACTTTCGAAGGTAGGGAGCCAGTAAGAGGGCGAGAAGCACGTAGCCCCCCGTCCAGCCCATCAGATAGACCGAACCGTCGTACCCGCTGAAGGCGATCAATCCGGCCATCCCGATGAACGACGCGGCCGACATCCAGTCCGCAGCGGTGGCCATCCCGTTCGCCAACGGCGAGACGCCGGTACCGGCGACATAGAATTCTTTCGTTGAGTGGGCCCGGGACCAAACTGCCACACCGATGTAGAGGGCGAAGGAGAGCCCCACCAGGACGAAGGTCCACGCCTGAACGTTCAACGGTCTTCGTCCTCGCCGAGTCCGTACTCTCGATCCAAGCGATTCATGAGAAAGACGTAAACGAAGATCAGGACGACGAAGACATAGATGGAGCCCTGTTGAGCGAACCAAAATCCCAGCGGAAACCCTGTGCCGGGGATCCGGATTCTGTTCAAGGGCTCGACCAGAATGATTCCGAAGCCGTACGAGACAGCGAACCAAACAGCGAGGAGGATCCCTACGTAGCGAACGTTACGCTGCCAATACGTCGCCGTGACAGGGGGTCTTCGGCTCGGCACGGTCCTGGGACCACGAGATTGCCTGGCGCTGGCTTCTTCTTTCATACGTCCTCCGTTGGCGGGTGAGGCTGCCGTGCAGCAAATGTAGTGCCAACGCCGTGTGTGCCGTTGAGTACGGAGGCTGGTAGGGAGGTTCAATCGGTAGGTTGAGGGTTCGATCCCCTACCGGCATATTTGCATCGTCCGCGGCCCGACTTCTCGGGCTGTCTTGTTGTCGGTTGACGGTGGAATCCGTTGTACTTCAAACCTCTCAAGCTACTCATTGTGCTGGTCATCGGTTGTGCCCAGCCACCGTCTCTGCCCAACATCGTCCTTATCTATATAGATGACTTGGGCTGGCGTGACGCCGGCTTCATGGGCAGCACCTATTATGAGACCCCCAACATCGACGAGCTCGCCCACGCTGGGACCGTTTTCACTAACGCTTACTCCAACGCACCCAACTGTGCGCCCAGTCGCGCCTCGCTGCTGACTGGCCTCTACACGCCAAGACACGGCGTCTACACCGTGGGTTCTCCGGCGCGCGGCGAAGCGCGACTGCGGAGACTGATCCCGGCGCCTAACGACACCGACCTCGACTCGAGCTTCGTCACGATCGCGGAGGCTCTGCGCGAGGCGGGTTACTCTACCGGCCACTTCGGCAAGTGGCATTTGGGTGGGCACGGCGGTTCTCCAACCGAGCATGGTTTCGATCTGAACATAGCCGGCGACAGTGTGGGCCAACCGCCGGGTTATTTCCATCCGTACCGGCGTGGCGGAAGAGAACTGAGTGGCCTGGCTGCCGGAGAAGAAGGAGAGTACCTGACGGACCGATTGACCGATGAGGCGCTAGCCTACATCGAAGAAAACCGCGAGAAGAACTTCTTCTTGTACTTGTCTCATTACGCGGTCCACACGCCCCTGCAGGGACAGCCGGACCTCATCGAGAAGTACCGCGGGAAGCCTGGCACGGATGTACACGATAACCCTACCTACGCAGCCATGATCGAGAGTGTCGACGAGAGCGTGGGTCGGGTGCTGGCCAAGCTCGATCAACTGGGGCTGACATCGAACACCGTCGTCGTCTTCTACTCGGACAACGGGGGCTATGGGCCGGCGACTTCGATGCGGCCGCTTCGCGGCTCGAAAGGGATGCTCTACGAGGGAGGCATCCGCGTGCCAATGGTCGTGCGCTGGCCAGGGAAGATTCCCGGTGGGGTAAACGACGACACGCCGGTCATCGGCACGGACCTCTACCCCACCATCCTCGAGATCACTGGTGTCGCACCGGATCCGCAGATGCCGCTAGATGGCGTCAGCCTATATCGACTGCTCGTGGATCACAAAAACATCGACCCGCGCCCCTTGTTCTGGCACTTTCCGGCTTACCTGCAAGCGTACCGCGGTATGGAGAGCCCGTGGCGCACGACGCCCGCGGCCGCCATTCGCGTCGGCCGGTACAAGCTTATCGAGTGGTACGAGGATGGTCGTGTTGAACTCTATGACCTCGATGCCGACCTCGGTGAATCACACGATCTGTTCGAAGAACTGCCGGAGAAGGCTTCCGAGCTTTTGGATCGCTTACATCGCTGGCAGGAGGACGTGGGGGCAGCCATGCCGGTCCCCGTCGAGGCGGTTTCCGACCGCTAGCGCGCGATCACTGGGGCGAGTTACGCTTGGAGCCGCTCCCGTCCGCGCCGTATCTCTGACAGGTCGTCCAGTGCAAGGGCGGGAAGTTCGGCCCGGGTCCACGGACAACGGATCATCTCACCCAAATCGTAACAGGGGATCGCCCAAAGTTCCGGGTCGCTGACCTCGATCGTGTAATCGAGTCCGCCGATGTCGGCCGCTCGATCGATCTCCGCTAAGATATAGTGGCGAACGATTTCCTTGGCGTCTCGGGAGCTGATCGTCGCGCCGGGTGACTCGGGTCCGTGACCGTGAACGGCCTCCCAATCCGGCTGAAGGCGCATATACGTGATCCCCCACTCGCCCACATACGTCGGTCGGAAAATCGCGTAGGCGGAGACGTATCCGCGCTTGAACTTCGCGGCGCGGTCCCGAGCCTTGAGCTCCCCGTCGCTACGGACGACACCGGGGTCGACCCGTGCCGAGACATCGAAGCTCCAGTACGGGAGGTAGAGAAGCGGGTGCTTGGCCGCTTGGGGCGGAGCCACGTAGCTGGACTTGCGTTCGCGCAGTACGCCGGCTTCGATCTCCCAGGCACGTCCGCACTGCGGGCAACGAAAGGCGACGTCGTTCGAGGCTGCGGGTAGCGACGACCGGCAGGCCTGACAGCGCAGGGCCAGCACCCTCGGCTGGCGCGCGTCAGGCATGGCGTTCCAGCCTTGCGATGGTATCGGGCTGAGGCCATTCCCGAATGATCCAGTCCGGCTTGTTGGATCGATAAAGCGCTGCCCCACAGGCGATCGCTCCGATCGCGAAAGCGATTACCGGGTCTATCATCGAGGTGTCGAAGAGTGCGGCGCGCAACGCCTGTCCAAGCCCCAAAGCGCCCGGGACCGCCAGCAACGCCCAGCTGAGGCTCGAGGCACGAAAGACCTCGGGGAGACGCCAAGCGATGACGCTGCCGCTGATTCCCTCCACGACGACTTCGTAGCTACCTGCCTCTGTCTGCATGGGAATCGACCAGAACGGGAAGAACAGTGTGCGGCGTGACACGGCGACCATTTCGGCCGCACCTTTGTCGGCGAAGCGCTGTTCCGCCATGGCCGACACCGACTGTTCCTCGGCATACACTGTTGCGCGCCGCTGCGTCTCGACCAGGTCGAAGGTGCGAAGTCGAGCCATCTGTCGCGCGCTGGGCGCATCGAACATGCCTAGCTCCCAAGGTGCTCGTGCCGCCGGCGTGAGGTACTGAACGTCCGCGACCATGACCTTGGTGTCTTCTTTCTCGTCGTAGACGACCTTGGTCTCGACCTCCGTCCCACCGCTTTGCGGCGAGTAAGCCGTCCGGTGTACCTCGCGTCTAACGGGGAGCTTGCGTTCGAAGACGCCGATGCGCCGACCGGATACCTCGTGATAAGGGATGAGTACAAGCTCGGGTCTGCCGAGCATCGCGGGATGGCCTCGTTTGCTCAACCAGGACCGCGCAGCCGTGACCGCCTGGGCGGCGCTGAGGTTCGACTCGGCTTCGTACTTCGGTGAGAACGTCTCCGTTAGGATGAGGCGTGCGCCGCATCGCTCGCAGTCGGTGATGCGCGTGCCCTCACGAATCAGGCCGGGCGCGCCGCACTGCGGACAGGTCAAGGCGAGTAGCTGTAGCTCGTTCATGATGTCGCCGCCGTGGTCGCGGTTCCACGTCGCCAGAGTATCTGGGACCCGAGACCGCCGATGGCGATCACGATGACCGCCGCTGGCGGGAAGGGCAGAACCGTCGCCGCGACAACCATCGCAACGGTAGCAACCCAGGCCAGATTGCGATTGCGGTAGGTGGAGTGCACCGGCCAATCGAGGTCTAGGAGCGCGCCGCTTGCCGCGTCCAGATTGAAGTCCCTCGAATCGCCGGCGATGAGAACCTGACCGGTGTAGACAGGATGGTGGACCAACCGAGTCGTTTTGACCGCGGTGGGCCGGCCCGTAACCCGGGCCGCAACCTCGGGCACGGACTCCGGTGCCAACTCGGGCTCGAGCCACTCGGCAGAGCTGTCCCGTTCATCCGGCTCCACAAAGGCACGCTCGCCGCCGGGAAGAGCGACCTGGTCGAAGCGACCTCCGGGACTTGGGCGCGCGGAGATTTGCAGCCGCCGGCCGTCCGGGCTCTCAACCTCCCAAGCCGGTTGGTACGTCAACTCCAGGTCGGTGATCGTCGCGTCGGGCCAACCCGCTTCCAGCGACCGGGCCTTGATGAGACCGGGGACGCGAGAGCGGCCTATTATCGGCTTGATGACTTGGTGAAGCAGCGCGCCGGACAGGTCGACGAACGATTCGGCCGAGCAATACCTACAACGCGCGTAGGTGATCCCTTCCGGCACCTCCACGGGACCACCGCACTGCGGACACTTGGGCTTGAGCGCCTGGCGCGCCACCGTTCGACTCGGCTGTCTCTACTCGATCACGTGTTCGCCGCATTCCATGCAGAAGCGTGCACCTGCGGTCAGCTTAGCCTGGCAGTTGGGACACGACCGCTCCGTCGCGCCGACCGGGTCACCACAGCGTGCGCAGAACTTGGCATCCGGCGAGAGCGGCGCTTCGCAGTTCTCACAACGGTCACCCACAACGAGCGATTCGCCGCAGTGCGGACAAAAACGCGCGCCGGGGTCCACCTCGGTGTGACACGCAGGACAGGCGACGGCATCGGTCTTCGAATCGCCGGACGATCCGCCGCGATCCTTCAGCGACTCGAACATCATCCCGGGCAGCATCATTCCCAACCCGGCGCCCATTCCCGCACCCGCGCCGAGCCCCGCCATATCGCCCGCCGGACTGCCGCCGCTACCGGCGCCCTCGAGCGCTCGCGCGGCCTTCATCTTGAGGAACTTGTCGAGGTCACCCAACGCGGCCATCTGAGCGCGCTCGTCGATCGCCTTCTCGACTTCTTCGGGCGGCGTGATAGAGGTGATGAAGAAATCTGCCAGGTTTATGCCGTACCTGCGAAAATCGTGATCGAGTCTTTCGTGCACCTCCTGGCCCATCTCGTCGTATTGCTTCGGCAGGTCGAAGATCGTGCGGACTTTCTCGCCCAGGTAATCGTTTAGCCGGCTTACGATGAGATCTCGCAGGT
>JBDHGH010000195.1:0-15010 GCA_039589995.1 Gemmatimonadota bacterium
CCCACCTTGCCCATGGCGATGCCCACCCAACCGAGGATGAACATGTTCATGAACACTTGCCAGCCGGCCATCCAGCCGCGGAGCAACTCGGCGCCCAGACCACCGAACCGCATGACCTGCCACTCGGCCTGCGTGTAGGCGAGCGAGCGGCGAAAGATGCGGGCGGAAACGAACGAACCGATAGCGGTCCAGGCGGTGAAAAACGTGTACCACAGTCCGCGGAGCCCGTGCGCATAGATGACGCCCGTCACCCACATGGGTGTGTCGGTGGCGGTATGGGTGCTGAACACCGACGAGGCCGGCAGCCACCAGGGCAGGCCGCGACCGGCCAGGAAAAAGTCGGACTCGGAGCGCCGCGCCAGGCGATAGAAGAAGAACGCACCTCCCACCATCAGCAGGAGGAAGGCGCCAGCCCAGAACCAGTCTAACCCCGTGAACGTGACCAAATCGTATATGTGTTGAGTAGGATAGGGGATTCGTCGCGGGATCTTACCCGCGCAAGGAGCCCTGTGCAAGCCGCAGCTTCTGAGTCCTACTCGTACTCGTAATCGTATTCGTACTCGTAATCGTACTCGCCCGGGAGTGGCACACCGAAGCCCACCACCGTATCCTCTCTAGGTCCTCCAACGATTACCCGCTCAGCCAAACCACCGGGCCGATTTGTTCACTTCTTGGTTGGGTCTGTTAGTGCTCGCCACACAAGGGCCAGCTGCGCCGCAACAGCAAGCGGACTCGCTCTTCGTACTTAAAGCGGTCCGAGCTGTCGCTCCGCCTACCATCGACGGGACCATCGAGGAGGCGGAGTGGGAGGGCGCCGCGATCGCCGGCGACTTCATACAGTTTCAACCGCGGGTCGGCCAGCCTTCCGCGGTCGTGTCGCAAGCCCTGGTGATGTACGATTCTACGCGCCTTTACGTCGCCTTTCGCCTATTCGATTCCGAGCCGCCCGCGGCCCAGCTCACGCGCCGCGATGCGGAGTTGATGAACGACGACGCCGTCGTACTCCTGCTCGACAGCTTCAACGACAATCGTACCGGCTTCTTCTTCGTGACCAACCTGCTGGGTACGCAGGCCGACGGGCAGATCACCAACGATGGCCGTACCGTGGACGATACCTGGGACGGAACCTGGGAGTCGGCGGCGCAGCGCACCGAATTCGGGTGGACGGCGGAGATTGCCATACCCTACACCTCGATCGGCTACGTGGCCGGCGAAAACGTAAGCTGGGGCGTCAACTTCGGCCGCAGCCTGAGGCGTCTGCTGGAGACGAGTTTCTGGGCCGGGCCGCTGGAGAACGAGGCCCGCATGTCGCAGGCGGGCTCGCTCGTCGGGCTCGACATACCGACGCCTGAGCGGCGTCATCGGATCATCCCCTACGGGCTTTCCAGGGTGCAAGAGCACCGAACGACCCACTTCCAGGCGGGACTGGACGCGCGCTATGCGGTGACCCCAGAGATGGCGGCGTACCTCACGGTGAACCCCGACTTCGCCACCATCGAGGCCGACCAGGAGCGGATCAACCTGACGCGCTTCGAGCTGCAACTCGATGAGAAGCGCCCCTTCTTCCTCGAGAGCGCTCAACAGTTCCGCCAGCGCATCCGCACGTTCTACACACGACGTATCGTCGATATCGAGGTTGGCGGCCAATTCCTCGGCAGGGTGGGGCCATGGACGCTGTCGGGCATCGGCACCTACTCGAAGATCGCGCCCGAGCCGCTACCGGGTGAGCCGGACCCACCCAGGGCCACTTATGCGATTGGCCGAGCGCAGCGCGACATCCTGGGGTCGTCGAACGTAGCGGTCATGTTCGCCAATCGGACTCTAAACGGTCGTTACCAGGGCTCGGCGAGTACCGACGCCACGCTCTTCTTCACGCGCACGCTGGGCATGACGGCCCAGTTCGCTCAGAGCTGGGGAGCGTTCGATAGCGGTACTCAGGCCTACTTCCTACGTCCGGCGTTCGACTCGCCGACCACCCACTTCCACGTTCGCTACACGCACCTGGGTCAGAGATTCGCCGACAACGTAAACGTCATCGGTTTCATCAGGGATGACGATCGCCGCGAGTTAGACTCGGCGCTGGAACATACCTTCTGGATGGACACCGGTGCGCTTCAACGGGTCGAGTACGACTCGAACTACAACATCTTCTGGAGCATCAGCGGCATCCTGCGAAGCTGGCAAATCGATCAAGGCGTCGAGGTCGAGTTCCGAAACAGGATCAGCACGGAGATCAAGCTCAGGGAAGAGTACAAGCTGTTCGAAAAAGAATATCGGAACCGACAGATCGGTGTGGGTCTCGGCTACAACACCCGAGAATTCGAGTCCGTCGAGATCAGCTTCACCGCCGGCCGAAACTTCGACGCCGATTTCCAATTGTGGGGAGCGGAGGCGGCGTACAAAATCACAGAGCAACTGTCGGTGGAGTACGAGTTGGAGCGTCTTGTCATCAAACCGGATCTAGAGAACGAAAGCACCTGGATCCACGTGCTCCGAGTCGATCAATTCTTTACGCCGGATCTCTCTGTGAAGCTCTTCTTCCAAACGAATTCGGCCATTAGCAGGGAGAACATCCAGGCCGTGTTCGTGTGGCGATATCGCCCGCCCTTCGGGACCGTCCAGTTGGCCTATCAGCGCGGTACGGCGGAGTTCGGAGAGCCATCACTTCAAGGTCACACCGTATTCCTCAAGCTGACGGCCGTTCTCTAGGCGCAATTCAGCGCAACCACATTCAGCTTTTTGTTGTACGGACGCTACTCTGCTTTCAGAGCGGCCACCGGATCGACTCGCGATGCAAAGCGTGCCGGTAGGTAGCTGGCAAGTTGTCCGATGGCCAGCAGGGTGACCGAGACGATCGCGAAGACAGTTGGGTCGAGCGTGCTCACGCCCAACAGCATACCGGAAAGGGCGCGCGTCACAGCCACGGCCAGCAACAGGCCGATACCGATTCCGATGACGGTCGTTCGCAGCCCTTGGGTCAGAACCATCTTGACGACGCTTTGCTCCGTAGCGCCGAGGGCCAGGCGCACTCCGAACTCGCGCGTTCTCTGCGACACGCTGCGGTACATCACGCCGTACAGACCAACAGAGGCCAGCAGCAGCGCGAGCAAGCCGAGCGCGCTTACCATCAGAGTCGGTCCCTTGAACTGGCCGACCGAGAACTGAAGGTAATCGGGCATGGTGAGGACAGTGGAGGTAGGAATCCCCGGAGCTACTTGTTGGGCTTCCGAGCGCAGTGGAACGATCAGCTCACTTGGATTGCCCCGAGTCCTCGCAACCAGATTGACTCGCTCGATCGGTTCGCTTTGGGTCAGGGGAAGCACCAGGTACGGCTCGGGTGCGGCAGTCCGCGAAGAGTATTTCCCGTTTTCGATCACACCGATGATCGTATAAGTGATCCCCAGATCGGCTTGTACGGTGTGCCCGATGGGGTCACGGCCCGGCCAGTATCTCCGGGCCATCGTTTCGTTGACCATCGCGACCGGTGTGGCGTCTTCGGTGTCGCGGCGGTCGATGGCGCGTCCGCTCAGCACTCGGATACCCATGGTCTCGAAGTAGCCAGCGGATACCATGTTGCGTTTCACGAGCATGAGCTCGTCCGGGGCCGGCTCGTATCCGTCCACGTAGATGTCGTGGTGTCCGTGGTTCGCCCCCAACGGAACGAACGCGGCGAGGGCGGCCGATTCGACCTCGGGGAGGGTGATGGCTCTCTCTAGCATTTCGACCTGTAGCGCCGCGGCCTCGGCTTCGTCGTACTGGCCGTAACCGAGACTCAGCGGAAACACGACACCAGCCCTGAGGTCGAACCCGGGATCTATGTCCAGCGCGTTCTGAAGGCTGCGCACCAACAACCCCGCACCGCAAAGCAACGCAAGCGACAGGGCTATTTGAGCCACGACCAGCCCGTTCTGCAGTCGGGCGCTCGAGCGACCTTGAGTGAGCGAATACCCCTGCTGCTTCAGAGCGTCCGACTGACTCGGCCGCAGCGCCTGCAGCGCGGGGGCCAGCCCTGAAAACACTCCGGCGGCTACAGCCAGGAGGAAGGTGAACCCGAGAACGCGGGCATCGAGATGCAAATCGAGTTGCAAGGGAACTTCGGTCTGAGGTTGAAGCACCCCCAGTGCGTCTATAGCCAGAGCGGCTACCCACAATCCGATCCCTCCGGCGACTACCGCCAGCACGGCGCTCTCCACCAGAAGTTGACGAACGACTCGCCAGCGAGAAGCTCCAAGTGCCTGCCGCAGTGCGATCTCTCGGTGTCGGCTGGTCGCTTTCGCCAGCTGGACAGCAGCGACGTTGAGGCAAGCGATGAGGAGAACAAAGCCCACAACGCCCAGCAGGATCGTCATGACGCCTCTCGCGCCAGCGGTGGCCTCGGGAGTAATCAGGCGGCTGCTGTCGATCTGTTCCAGGACGATGCCCTTGCCGCTGTTCAAGCTGGGGTACTCGAGGGCGAGGTTGGCCGCAAGGACGTCCATCCCCGCTTGAGCGTCGGAGGGGGCAATGCCGGGTCTCAGACGCCCGACGAGCTGCAACCAGGGGTCGATGCGGCTATCGATGTTGGGTGTGTAGGGCAGCGCTCGTTCCGCCATCGCAAGCGGTGCCCACACCTCGGGCTCGAGAACCGTGACCAGACCTTTGAAGCTACGCGGCGCTACTCCAACGATGATGAAGGGGTAGTCATTGATGCGAACCGTCGTGCCGATGATTCCGGGGTCGGAGCCAAACTGGCGCTCCCACGTGGTGTGACTCAGGACAGCGACCGGATGGCTGCCAAACGTCTCGTCCTCTTCGGGCAGAAACGCTCGCCCCACTACCGGTTCGACACCCAGTGCGGTGAAGTAGTCCCAACTCACCAACTGCCCCAGCACGATGCGTGGTTCCCCGGCTCCCTGTAGTGCCATCGGAGCCAGGGACTGCGCTGCGAGAACGGAAAAGACTTCGTTGCGTTCCTTGTAGTCGAGATAGTCGGGATACGAAGTGTTGCCGTGAAGTTGTCCGCCAGCCTGAGAGGTGTACACCGATGCCAGCCGTTCCGGCTGAGCCACGCCTAGCGGCTGCAGCAGCAGCGCGTTGACCAGGCTGAATATTGCGGTATTCGCTCCGATGCCGAGCGCCATCACGGCGACCGCGACAATCGTGGCGCTGGGAGTTCTCTTGAGCATCCGAACGGCGAAGCGTAGATCGTTGGCAATAGAACGCATCTCGAAAACCCTGGGTGTGTCGCCGGCAGAGCCCGGCGGTCTACAGAGTGAATCTGTACTCTCGTCCACCTGTCTTATAGGCAACCTGCGTGCCGTTTCTCGGATCGGGGCGCCGGGCGGCCGAGCCGTAGGAACGCCCCGCACGGGTGGCATCATGCCCGCGCGTACCGCCTCGATCGAACCCGGCCGCGGGCCTATGGGTGTCCTGTTCCGGGATACTGGATCCCGGATCCGAACACCGCCAGCGTCAAACCTTGCCCCATTAGCCCACCTGCTGTCGATTGGTCAAACGACACGCTGTTACAGCTGGTAACCGAGGGTCACTTGGGGGTGCCGAAATGTCCTGGTACGATGACGATGCCATGTGGGCGGCCACGGAAAGCTGGATGTTCGACCCGGCACGTTGGGAGGGGACTGCGGCGGAAGTCGACGGTGTCGTCGACCTGCTAGGGGCGGCGCCGCCGGCCAGGGTTCTCGATCTGTGTTGCGGACCGGGACGCCACTCCATCGAGCTGGCGCGTCGCGGTTACGTCGTGACCGGAGTCGATCGCACCGAGTATTTTCTCGCCGCGGCCGAGCGTCGCGCCAGGGAAGCCGGGCTGGAAGTAGAGTGGGTGGAAAGCGACATGCGGGAATTCTCGCGACCCGAGACCTTCGATTGCGTTGTGAACCTGTTGACCTCGTTCGGTTACTTCGAGGATCGGAATGACGATCGGCGCGTGGTGCAGAACATATTCGAGTCGCTGAAGTCTGGGGGAAAGGTCGTGCTGGACCTGATGGGCAAGGAGAATCTGGCGCGCATCTTCCAGCCGAGGGAATGGCAGGAGAAAGACAATGGCGAGATCTGGCTGTTCGAGCGGACGCTGGATCAGTCGTGGAGTTGGATGTCGAACCGCTGGATCAGGTATAAGGGTGACCAGCGCGTCGAGTTCCAGATATCACATCGCCTGTACTCGGCCTTCGAACTCACCAGCCTTTTCGAGGACTGCGGCTTCTCGCAGGTGGATACGTTCGGGAGCCTGGCGGGTGCACCCTACGACCAGGAGGCCAAGCGGCTCGTGCTCGTCGCCGCCAAGTGATTCGAGGCCGAGTCCCGGGTTGCCGGCCGATTAGCCGAGGACGACTCTCACTTCGTGCTCGCCCCCGTCATCGCTGAGAGGTACGAGTCCATCGGCCCCGGGCGCTCCTCCGTCTAAAACGATGCTGGACACGCCACGGCAGACTCCGTTTGGGTTATCCACGTTGATCCGGTAGACGGTGTCGCCGTGACGATAGACAATCCTGAACTGCTTCCAGTCGCTGGGAATGCATGGGTCGATGTGAAGGCAGGAGCCTCGCTTGCGGAACCCCAGTATCCATTCGATGCCCGCGCGGTACAGCCAACCGGCGGCGCCCGTGTACCACGTCCATCCCCCGCTGTGAGTAGACGTCGGCGGCGACGGCATAGGGTTCTGTCTTGTATCGATGGATGTCGGCGCGACTGCTCGCGTGGTGGACGGGGCTCAGCAAGTTGAACAGATCGACGGCCTTGTCACCCTCGCCGAGCATGGCGAAAGCCACGACGTTCCAGATCGCTGCGTGCGTGTATTGTCCGCCGTTCTCGCGGATGCCGGGCACGTAACCCTTGATGTATCCGGGGTCGTGGCTTGTCTTGTCGAATGGCGGGTCGAAGAGCAGTGCCAACCGATGCTCCCAGCGGACCAGCCGTCGTTCCACCGAGTCCATAGCCCGGCGTGCCCGCGTCTCGTCAGCGGCGCCGGAGATCACGGCCCAGGACTGGGCGATGGAGTCGATCTGGCACTCGTCGTTCGCCGCAGACCCGAGAGGTGTACCGTCATCGAAGAATGCGCGCCGGTACCAGTCGCCGTCCCACGCCTCCGCTTCCAGCGAGGAAGTGAGCGAAGCCGCCACGCCGCGCCAGCGATCGGCCCGCTCGCTATCGCCGCGGCGGTCGGCGATCTGTGCGAACTCGGCCAGGTTGTAGTGGAGGAACCAGCCCAGCCAAACACTCTCACCTCGACCCTCGAAGCCGACCCGGTTCATGCCGTCGTTCCAGTCCCCAGCGCCGATCAACGGCAGACCGTGCTCTCCGATCTCGAGGCTCCGGTCCAATGCGCGAACGCAATGCTCGTAGAGCGTTGAAGTGTACTCGGAGACCTGGGGCTGGTAGTAGGCCTCCTGCTCGCCGTCTTCCAAGACGGGCCCTTCGAGCCAGGGAGTCTGTTCGTCCAAGACGGATTCGTCGTCGGTGGTCCGGAGATAATGTGCCACCGCGTAAGGCAACCAGAGTCGGTCGTCGGAGATCCGGGTCCGCACCCCCCGACCCGTGGGCGGGTGCCACCAGTGTTGGACGTCACCCTCCGGGAACTGCCGCGCCGAGGCTCGGAGAAGTTGCTCACGCACGATATCCGGCCGCGACACCGCCAGGGCGATGACGTCCTGCAACTGGTCTCGGAACCCGAAGGCACCGCCGGATTGGTAGAAGGCGGACCGTGCCCAGATGCGACAAGAGAGAGACTGATACAGGAGCCAGCGGGTGAGCAGAAGGTCTATCGAGGGGTCGGGCGTCTGCACCTGCACGGCGCCCAGCACCTCGTCCCAGTGTTCCCGGACCTCGCTGAGTACGGCGTCGACATTAATGGTGCGGTAGCGCTGCACGAGTGAGCGTGCCGCTTCGCGGTTCTCCTCCTCGCCCAACAGGAACACCACTTCGGCGCGCTCGCCGGGCGCGAGTTCGAGATCGGTTTGAAGCGCGGCGCAGGGGTCGAGGCCGGCGCCGGTCTTCCCGCTGAGTTCGGTCCCCCGCTCTAGCGAAACGGGGTGGTCGAAGCTCGCGTTTCGGCCGAGGAACTCGAGACGGTCACCGGTCCACGCGGTCTGGAGACCACCCAGATCGGCGAAGGCGATTCGGTTCGCAAACTCGCCGTTCCAGGCGCTGCGGGCGAATATAGCACCGGTCTGCGGATCGATCTCGGTGACCACGTGGGCTGCGGAAGCGCTTCGCTCGACGCCCAGAACCCACTCGGCGTAAGCCGTGACTGACAGCCGTCGCTCGCGCTCGGAACGGTTTTCCAAACTCAAGCGAGCGATCTTCACGGGATCTTTCAAGGGAACGAACTGGAGAAGTTCCAGCGCGATGTCGTGCGACACGTGCCCGAAGCAGCTGTATCCCTGGCCGTGTCGAATGGTGTACGGCCACTCTTCTTCGCGGATGGGAAGGACGGTCGGGCCCCAGACCCAACCGGTTTCGTCGTCCCGGACGTAGAAGACCTCGCCCGGTGTGTCGCTGACGGGGTCGTTCGACCAGGGCGTCAGCTTGTTCTCTCGGCTGTTCTCGGACCAGGTATAAGACGAGCCGGACTCGGAGACGTGAGAACCGAACCGAGGGTTTGCCAGCACGTTGATCCAAGGGGCCGGCGTCCACTGTCCCTTGCGCAGGACAGTGACGTACTCGCTACCATCGCGAGTGAATCCCCCCAAGCCGTTGAAGAAGTCGAGGTCGAGCGTGGGTGCGGGGACCGTTTCGACTTTCTCGCGCGGTACGCGTTGCGCTGGCGGGACCGGTCCGGGTCGCGTGCGTCCGAGCCGGACGACCTGTTCGGAGAGGGAGCCCTGAGTGGCCAGCATCGTGATGCGCGCCGCAGCCCGCAGCAGGGTCTGGTCTTCAGGCGGAACGAGGTCGGCCCTGAGCACATGGACATCGCCGTGCGCCGCGTGGTCGGTGTGGCCGACGGCGGATTGTATGGCCTCCACCATGGCCTCGAGGGAATCCTGGAGATCCTGTATGTATGAGGTTCCCTGGGCGTTCAAGATTGCCAGATCGGCGGGGATGCCCTTCAGGCGCCAGTACTCGTGAGCCCGCAGGAGCTGCCTCACCACATCGCGTTCCTCGTCCCGCTCGATCTGAACCAGACATATGGGCAGGTCGCCGGAGATCCCGTAGGCCCAAAGGCCCGACGGCCCCAACTCGTTCTTCGCGATGTCCTGCGGCGCCGCTCGCAGGGTGGGATCGGCGTACAGCAGCCGGTTGGCCAAACGCTGAAAGAGGTGCGCCTCGTCCTGCGTGATGCGGAGGTGGTGCAGTTGGACTTGGGCCTGAGTCCAGGCCAGCGAGCTTTCTCGCTCGAAGGTCGCGGGCTGTCGGTACTTCTCTGCGGTGTCGAGGGCTTGATCGCGCGTCGGTGCCACGAGCGTGGTGAACATGAGATGAGCCCTTCCCCCCTGGGGAATCGTTACGCGGCGTCGAAGGCTGACGATGGGGTCGAGGACGGCGCCAACCGTGTTCGAGAGTGGGCCTCCGTCGATGATCGAGAGGGGAGTCCGGATGCCGCGCCCGCGGCCGAGGAAGCGCGCGCGGTCCGTCTCGTACTGCAACTTGCCTTCCGTCTCGCCTTCAACTGCAGCCACATGAGCGAGCCAGACCTGCGGTTCTTCGGCCGAGCGCGGGCGTCGAGTGGCCAGCAAGGTGCCCAATTCTGGGACGAACTCCGTTTGCACGAACAGGTTCGAGAAGGCGGGGTGAGCAACGTCGGCACCTTGGGGCGCGAGCACGATTTCGGCATACGACGTGAAATCGATCTCGCGATCCCGGTCCTCGAGATTGCTGACCGTCAACCGGCGTAGTTCGGCGTCGTCCTCGGGTGAGACCACGATCTCGAGGGTGATCGTTAGCGAGCGATGGGACTGGATGATCTTTGCCCGGTCCTCGGAATAGATGACTTCGTAGGTCTGGGCTTCGGTCCCGCTCGGCTGGAACCCCGCAGACCAGACTTCGTCGGTGTCCGCGTCGCGGAGGAAGATGAAGGACCCCATGCAGTCGCGGGTCGTATCCTCTCTCCAGCGGGTGATGGCGAGATCACCCATGCGACTGAACCCGGAGCCCGCCGCCGTGACCATGGTCGTGAAGCGACCGTTGGACAGCACGTGGGTGCGCGGTGTGATGTCGTGTGGCGATTCGAACCGCCGCAGCGTTGGTGCAACGATGTCACGAACGCGGGCGGCGACCCGCACCTCCTCGCCGCGGGGCCGGGCAACGGCCACGGAGCGCGGTGTGCGTTCCTGCAGCAGAAGCTCGGTCGCCTGAACCATGGGGTGGGCGTGGAAGCGGCTCTGCATGAGCCCGTTGTGTAGCACGTTTCCCAAAGCGACGATGGTCATCCCCTGGTGATGGGCCATGTGCGCCTGGACCACGGCCACCTGCTCGTTCTCGGGCAGTCGCGAGGGGGTATAGTCGAGCGCCTCGTGGAACCCGTAGGAACCGAGAGCGCCGGCCCTCTCGAGAACTGAGAAGTTGGCCACAGCGCTTCGTGGATCCACCATGGCGGCGAGCGCGGTGGCGTAGGGGGCGACGACGACGTCCTCGAACAGACCTCGTTTGAGCCCGAGGCCCGGAACGCCGAAATCGGAGTACTGATACGTCAGCTCCACGTCGCGAACGTTGTAGGCCGACTCGGAGACGCCCCAGGGAACCCTGCGCTCGGCGCCGTAGCGGATCTGGCGTCCGACCACGAGACGACTGGTCAGATCGAGGAGGCTGTGCGCGGGCTGCCGCATCACGAGCATCGGCATCAGGTACTCGAACATCGAGCCCGACCAGGAGAGCAGGGCCGCGCCACCGCCGACCGGCGTCAGCGAGCGGCCGAGTAGGAACCAGTGTCGGGGCGAGATATCGCCCTTGGCGATGGCCACGAAACTGGCGAGCCGTGCCTCGGAGGCCAGCATGTCGTAGTAGCTGGGATCGGGTGTGCCGTCGGCCACGCGATAGCCGATGGAGAATAGCTTTCGCGAGCGGTCGAACAGAAACTGGAAGTCCATGGTCCGGACCATTCGCTCGGCGAGGAGTGCCAGACCGGAGAGGCGGTGCAGCAGGGCACCTGCGGCCAATTCGAGCCCGTCGAGCTGTCCCGGCGACAGCGTTCCCTTTTCGAATGCCCCGTTCTTGATTTGACTCTCGATCTCGAGCTTGATCGCGCGTGCGATTCTGGGAAGCCACGCAGGCGTCGGGTTCGCGCCGGTTGGCGAAAGCGCCTCGGGATCGAACGTTCCGAGCCAGGGCATCGTTGTATCGAGGTCGCGGGCGTGACTCCGTACCGACTTCCAAACCGCCGTAGCCCAGACAAGAATCTCGGGCTCGCCTCCGTCCTCCACATCGCTGGACAGCGTGCGTGCGATGTCGAGAAGGACCTCCGCCTGCGCCACCAATTCCGTGAGGCGGCCCAACCAGTCAGGGAGCGGCAGAGGTGGATCGTCAAGAAGCCTCAGCATCGTCTTCGCGGCGTCACGCAGCTGTTCCGCGGTTACGGTCTGCGTACGCTGCGGGTGGTCTGCGCGCTCCACTGCTTCGAGAAGGATCAAGACGGCATCTCTGATGCCCTCGGTCTGTTCCTGTTCTAGCAGGGGGCGATCGAGAAGCCCGCGGCACCCTTGAGCCAGAGCGACCAAGTGCCCGGCCAGATTGCCGCTGTCGACGGTTGACACGTACATCGGGTCCAGTGGCCGCAGGTCTCGAGTGTCGTACCAGTTGAAAAAGTGCCCTCGCACTCGCTGCATGCGGTTCATCGTCTCCAGCGTGGCCTCGAGCCGCTCGGTCATCTCCACGATCCCGATCCAACCGAAATCGTGGGCGGCCATGGTGCTCAGCAGATACAGACCGAGGTTCGTAGGCGATGTACGATGCGCGACGACGGGCTCGGGGTCCTCCTGGAAGTTGTCCGGCGGCAAGAAGTTGTCTTCTTCGGTCACGTAAGTCTCGAAGAACCTCCAAGTGCGACGCGCGGCAAGCCTCAACGCCCGCACCTCCTCGGGCGTCAAGATCTTCTCCTGCGGAACGCGAGGGGGCAGACTAACCCGCCAGGCGAGCACGGGGGACAGTAGCCAGAGAAGTACGAACGGCGCGGCCACGGGCCAGGCGCTAGGCTTGAAGGCCAGGACCAAGACGCCCGCCGCCGCCCCGAGATACACGCCCCAGCGAAGGTGCTGAAAGAACGAGCGTATGCGCAGATCGATGCCGAAGCCCGCTTGCGCCGCTGTGACCCACTCGAGGAGGTTGCTCTTGCTGACGAAGAGTCGCCAGAGCGTTCGCGTGATGGCGTGTGTCATCAGCCGGGCTTGATGGGCCAGCACGGTGAGGGCCAGCAGGGACTGTGTAGAGGCCACCACGACGTCGTTGCGCACGGCGCGCAAGTGATTTCGCTTCGAGATCCCCCACCGATGAGGGATGAGTCCGTCCATGACAGGGATCAGCGTAGGTACCAGAATCGATCCCACGAACAGCGCGGTCCAAAGGAGCGGGTCGACGCCAGGAAGCACCCAGGCGGCCACGGCGACGAGATAGGCGGTGGGGGCCGAGAGACTTCGGCGGATATTGTCCACCATTTTCCAGCGGCCGTTGGCAGGGATATGGACCTTCGATCCGTGCTCGTTGCGCGCATAACCCAGAATCCAGGGCAGCAGTTGCCAATCGCCGCGGACCCAGCGGTGGCTGCGTCGGGCGGCGACCTCGTAGTTGGAGGGGAATTCCTCGAACAGGTCGCGGGCGAACAGACCCTCGAACAGGTCGTGGCTGAGAAGCGCGTTCTCCGGGACCTTGTCCGCCAGGGCGGTCTCGAACGCGTCGACGTCGTAGATGCCCTTGCCCGTATACGATCCTTCTTCGAAGAGGTCCTGGTAGACGTCGGAGACCGCAGCGGCATAGGGATCCACGCCGCCCGGCCCCGAGATGATCCGCTGGAAGGGCGTGCTTCCCGGACCCGTCGGCAGGGAGGGGGTGATTCGCGGCTGCAGGATGCCGTACCCCGAGACAACGCGCCCCTTGCTGGAGTCGTAACGCGGCCGGTTCAGCGGGTGCGCCATTGCACCGACCAGGCGGTAGGCGGTTCCCTTGGGGAGGCGCGTGTCGGCATCGAGCGTGATCACGAAGCGGATGCCCTCGGGGACCGTCGGCGGCTTTCCTTTTACCGGGATGTAGGTGGTATCGGTGCTGCCGCGAAGCAGCAGGTTCAGCTCGTGGAGCTTGCCCCGTTTTCTCTCCCACCCCATCCACTTGCCCTCTTCCGCGTTCCAGAGCCGGCGACGCTGCAGAAAAAGGAAACGGTCGCCGCCGCCCGGCGGACTCCCGTACCGTTCGTTCAGGCGCTCGATCCCATCGGCCAATGCGGTCAGCAGCTCGTCGTCGCCGGGCATGCTCTCCTCAGACGCGTCCCTCCAGTCGCTGAGCAGCGCGAAATGAAGATGGCCCTCGGGATTCGCCAGGTGGTGCACTTCGAGGCGCTCCAACTGTTCGTCGATGTCGGCGCGGCTGGTGAGAAGCGTGGGGACGGCCACGAGGGTCCGAAGCTCACGGGGTATGCCATCGGCCAGCTCAAGCTTGGGAAGTGCCTTGGGTGGCACGAGGATCGGAACCAGGCGGTTGACGACCGCCACGGCCACGTCCGAGGCGGGTACGAGGCCGAGGACTCCCAGCAGCGTCAAGATCCAGGGGCTCGCGCCGGCGTTCCAAGTAAGATAAAGAGGGCCGGCAACGAGGGCGGCCGTGAGCAACGAGATCGAGCCCAGGTAACCCCCGGTTGCCAGGGCGCGCACCGTGCGGCGGACTCGGAGTCGCAAGGGGACGCGATAGCCCAGATGCTTTTCGAAGGCTCTCCGGCCCTGGGAGATGAGATGGTAACCGGGATCTTCCTCAGGATGTTTGGGAATGTTGGAAAGACGCGGCTCGCTCTCCAGCGAGCCGATCTCTACCTCGGCCGATTCGATCGGAGCGGTGATGGGTGCTTCGGAAGCGAGGCGCACAGCCTCCCTCGCGACCTCGACCTCCGGTCGACGCGAGCCCCGCGACAGCAACTCGATCTGCGTCCGGTACTCGTTCCGGGTCGCAAAATCCATCGCCTCGAAGCCGGGGGTCTTCCGAAGAACGCCGTCTACCAGACTGACGCTCTCGAAGAAGTCCAGCCAGTCGATGGACGACATCCATCGCATGCTGGCAATGATGTTTCGAACGGTGGCATTGGCGGCGGCTTGGGCTTGGTGCTCGCGTGCGACCATCTCGGCGGCCGAGGTCCCCTGGGCGCTCAGCTTCCTGTTGAGCCAGGCCAGGGCTGGCATGACAGAGGGGTCCTGGTCACGAAGCCGCTGAACGAGTTCGACGGCAAAAGCATCGGTCAAAGAAGCGTCGCTCAGACGGTCCAGAACGTCATGCACTTGCTCGACCGGTGGACCGCCGAGGCCGAGCAATTGATCCGCCAGCTCGTCGGCGCTGGCGCGCGCATGCCGGGCACTGACGATCTGCTGTGCCAGGCGTCGCAAGTTCTCGACCAGGGCGACGCGAAGATGGATGGCGACCGCCCAGACTTCGCCGATCGCGAGTGGCTGTGCTCGCTGATAAGCGGCCACGAATCGCTGAAGGGTCTCCGATTCGAAGCGGCTGTCGGTATGGGCCTCGTAGGCCCAGGCCAACCCGTAGACGCGCGGATACCCCTCGAGATGTCCTTCGGCGATTTTCGGCAACAAGCGGTAGTAGGTGTGCGGAAGATGGTCGCGGATCTCCCGGAGCTGTTCGTCGACGAAATGGAAGTTGTCGAGAAACCACTCCTCCGCCGGTGTTATCTCACCCTTCTCCCGGACCGCATCGACGATGTTGCGATACGCCGCCAACAACACACGCCCGTTCTCGCGAACCCTGGGGAGAAGATTCTTCCCTCGACTGGGCTTCTCGGTGGATACCTGAGCTGCCGCCAGGCTCTCGGCATGTTGCTCCAGTCGCTCGATGCCGAAGATTTCGGCGCGAATCGGCTGTTCGTCCGAGGCCGGAA
>JBDHGH010000196.1:0-9871 GCA_039589995.1 Gemmatimonadota bacterium
GGTATTATTCCATAAGTACAACGCTAATAAATAGGAGACCCCCTAAGGGTCCCCCCCCTCCGTTCACGTCCCAGTTTGCCCCATTAGGAGCTTTCGTTCCCGAGGCAATCAGCCGCCCCCGGGGCCAACTTGCCCCAGCCTTTCTCGGCGCTTCCAGCCCCCTCCGCCGGCTGGCGAGCCCCCCCAAGCCGGGCTAGTTTGTCGGGCACCGGACCCTGCGGTGAACCCAAACAAGCGTCCGGTTACGACACCTCTGAATCCAAACATGCCAATGCCGAAAGATGAGATAGGGCTGTTGCGACGCAGCTTCACGGAGATTCTGCTGGCCGGCGTGATTCTTCTGATGGTCACCAGCGTTCTACTCGCCATCGGGCTCTACGTCGTGCCCTCGGGTCACCTGGAGATCCCGGAGTTGCAACCGGTTATTCGGGTTACCCGCGAAGCCGACTTCCCCGTCGGATCCAGCCGGGCGAGGACTTGGGGGGACAGGGCGATCCTGATAATCCGCCCCGACTCGCTCAGGTACTTCGCGCTCCAGGGTCTTTCGCCTGCCGACGGCTGTCTGCTCCGGTGGGACCCGGACGCGCTGCGCGTCTTTTCGCCGTGCCGATATGCCGTTTACGACCTTCAGGGTGACGTGGTCGCCGGCCTCTCCACCCAGGCGTTGAAGAGGTACGCGGTCTCGGTGAGGGACGGAGTGGTCTACGTTTCGGAGGGTACATCATGAACGCCCCCGAAAAGAAGCGAGGGCGCTGGCTATCCCATTTCTGGACCGATCTAAAGGCGAGCACGGATTCTGGCCTGCTGGGGGTGGCTCGCTTCCTCGGGCTCCTCTATGGGCCGCTGGACAGAGATCTGCCGATCGACCAGTCGTTGAAGAAAGCGTCGCGCTATCGTCTGCCGTCATACGTTGGCTGGCGCCACGCCTTCGGCGGTATCACCTGGATGCTGTTCATGATCTTGATCGTGACCGGCGTACTTCTGTCCTTCTACTATCGCCCATCACCACAGGAAGCCTACCCGAGCATCCAGTACATCGTCTCCGAAGTCCCAATGGGCTGGCTCGTTCGCGATTTACATGTATGGTCCGCGAACCTCATCGTTGCCTTTGTGCTATTCCACATGGCCCGCGTGTTTTTTGCGGCCGCCTACAAGCCGCCGCGCGAGACGAACTGGCTGATCGGCCTGCTGTTGCTCTTCCTCGTATTGAGTTTTGGCGCGACCGGATACCTACTGCCGTGGGACCAGTGGTCGTACTGGACGGTCTCCGAGGTGATGGACACAGCGGCCCGAGCCCCGGTTGTCGGCTGGTTCGTAGGCCTGATGCGCGGAGACGTGCAGGTTTCCGGCGCCACCCTCAGCCGGTTCTTCGCCCTGCACGTTGTTGTACTCCCTTGGGCGGCGTTCGCGCTCGTCGTCTTTCATTTCATGCTCGTTCGCAAGCACGGCATGGCTCCACCCCATGGTGAGGAAGTCAACCACCACGGAGTCGCGTTTTTCCCGGACCACTTGCTGCGGAACTTCATCGTTGGAACGCTGGTGCTCGCGGTGACCTTTAGCTTGGCGGCACTGTTCCCACGTCCGGTCGGCGATCCGGCTGATCCTTTTGCGCTGCCATCCGAGATCATCTCGTCGTGGGTAGTGGTTGACGTTTCCCTCGCCCTTATTCGCTATCTGGGAGCATGGGGCTTCTGGATGTTCACGGCATTGGGAGTCGTGCTGATGATGCTCCCGCTATTCGACCGCAAGCCGGAGCTGCGTCCCAGCAAGCGCCCCGTCGCGATGGCCCTCGGCATTCTCTACTTCGGCGGGTTCCTCATCCTCTGGCTGGCCGGCCGTCAACTGACATCGGTGCAACCGGGTGTCGATCTGCGTCCTGGAGACCCACAAGTGCAAGTCGAACAACCTCGTCCATCGCAGGAAGCCGGAGACGATTCCGAAGCGGACCCAGCCGAAGAACCCAGCGAAGAGGAGGCGAACTGATGAAGATTGCCATCTCGACGCTGACACTAGTAACGATCGTCGTCGCCTTCCCCCACGATCTCGACGGGGCACGAATGACGACCACAACTACGCCGGTCCAGCAACAGGTCGAAATCGATACTGAGTACAGTTGCGTCGTTTGTCACGTCGAGAAGCGACGCGCCTTTACGCTCGGCGTGCATTCTGAGCGGAACATCCGTTGCCACGATTGCCACGGCGGAAACCCGACGGGGCTCGAAGTCGCCACAGCGCACGCGGGACCCGATTGGATCGGGACGCCCGACAAGCTGGAGACCATCGACAATTGCGCGTCTTGCCACTCGGATCCGGACCAGATGCGCCAGTATGGTCTGCCGGCCGGCCAGTTGGCGGAGTTCCGCACCAGCCGACACGGACTTTTGCTGTTGGGAGAGGGCGACACGAACGCGCCCACGTGTACGGACTGCCACGATGCCCATACCATCCTTCCTCCGAACGATGCTCGCAGCAACGTCTATCCGACAAACATCGTCAGGACATGTTCGCGGTGCCACGAAGACGAGTCGATGATGGCTCAATACGGTATCTCTACCGAGCAAGTCCATCGCTACATGGACAGCGCGCACGGTGTGGCGTTGTTCGACAAAGAGAACTTCTCCGCCCCAACCTGTGTCGACTGCCACGGCTCCCACGCAGCACTTCCGCCCCAAGTGGTTCAGATCGCGGACGTTTGCGGGCAGTGCCACGTCCCGGTTCGCCGGGCGTTTTACGAAGGACCCCACGGCCAGGCCGCCCGCGACGGGATTCTGCCGGGGTGTACCGCCTGTCACTCGAACCACGGGACCGAACGGATACCTCCGGACCAGATCGCGGCAACGTGCACGGGCTGCCACGCGGACGACAGCGATCAGGCGGTCCTCGGTTCACAGATCGAGGAGTACGCGCTACACGCCTACGAGGAGCTCCAAGCAGCCGAAGAAGCGATCCACCATCTGGCTCGCGCCGGTCATCAGACCCGGGACTACCGGTTCCGCTACCAGGCTGCGATGACTGCCTACTCACAAATGGACAAGGCCCAGCATAGCCTGGACATCGAGATGCTCGAGGACCTGGACCGTCAGACGTCGTCGATCTCGCGCGACATCCGCTCGGCAGAGGAGGTCGCCGCCGAAGAGACCTGGGAGCACAAGCTCATCCTGATTCCCGTCTGGTTCTTCGCGCTGTCGGGAATGGTCCTGGCTTGGTTCAAACTGCGAGGCCTGCGAAAGGGAGAAGAGTGACGGCATGGCGCGACTGACAGGCTTCTTCGACCGCTTTTCGCGGCCCTTGAAGATCGGCATCCAGATCGGCATCCTAATCGTGATCTTGATGGCAGTCACGACGGTCGGATTCATCGAGTACAGCGCCCAGCCCATTTTCTGCACCAACTGCCATCTCATGCAGCCCTACTACGACTCCTGGGAGACTTCGTCGCACGCCACGGTCAAGTGTATTGCCTGCCACTACGCGCCCGGGATCAAGGCCGAAGCCATGGGCAAACTCCAGGCGGCCAACCAAGTGGTGAAGTATGTGACGGGTGCCTACGGGATGAAGCCGTGGGCGGAGGTGGAAGACGCGGCCTGCTTGCGATCGGGTTGTCACACCGAGCGCGAACTCGAGGGCCAGGTCGACTACGAGGGCGTTCAATTCGACCACTCGCACCATCTGGGCGAGCTACGACGGGGCAAGCGGCTTCGCTGTACAAGCTGTCACTCGCAGATCGTGCAGGGCAACGAAGGCATGGACTTTCAGGGGGTGGCGATCGGAGCCGCCCACCTGCGGGTGACCGCCGTCACTTGCTATCTCTGTCACTTCAAGGGTCGTCCGCCCGGGGAGCCGCTCGCGGGCTGCACAGGCTGTCACCAGACACCGCCTTCCTTCCGCTCGCCCACGGGTTTTGTCGTTGACCACCCCACCTACGTCGAGAACATGGTCTCGTGCGTTGGATGCCACGAAAACGTCACCAGCGGAACGGGCGAAGCCGGGCAACGCCGCTGCTTCAACTGCCACAACGAACCCGAACGTATCGCGGAATTCGATAACCCGACTTTGGTGCACAGCGTGCATATCGCTGGGAAGAACGTCGAGTGCACCCAGTGCCACACTCCCATCCTCCACCGGGTCACCTCGCTCGCCGAGACATTCGACCTCGACTGCGGAGCCTGCCATCAAGGCGCCCACGACGAACAACGGCAGATGTACTCCGGAATGGGCGGCCACGGTGTCGACGACATGCCCAGCACCATGTTTCTCTCCCGAGTCTCGTGCCAAAGCTGTCACGGTCTTCCGGCCGAGATGGAAGGCCACGCTGAGGTCAAGATCGCGGGAGAAGCCACGTGTATGTCGTGTCACGGCATTCGTTACGCCAATATCCTACCGTCCTGGCAGCGGGAGATCGATCGCCGCACGGGAGAGGTGTCGGTCATCGTTGCCAGCGCCCGGCAGACACTAGGAGGAACACCAGTTCGCGGGCGTGCCACGGCAGACAGCCTGCTCCAATCGGCCGAAGCCAACATCGGATTCGTCGAGCGCGGTAAGGGCGCGCACAACGTCGCCTATGCAGACGAACTTCTGCAAGCATCTCTCGATCTCGTTAGAGAAGCGATCGAGGCGGGGCTCCCGTACTCGGTTCCCAACATCGATCTCGGTCCATCGTTCGGCAGAAACGTCTGCCTGCAATGCCACATCGGCGTCGAGGAGCAGACGGGATCGTTTGGCGGCGCGGCGTTCAGCCACGAACCACACATCCTACAGGCCGGCCTCGAGTGCACGGCCTGCCACACTCCAATAGACGAGCACGGCGGCATCACACTCGACTCGCGGGCCAGCTGCAACGAATGTCACCACCGCGCGGCCGAGTCCTTGGATTGCGCCGCGTGTCACCCGGGGCCGGGCGGCGCGCCGCAACGCACAGTGTCTACCACTATTGGGGACTTCCCTCACGCCGCGCACCGCGACGCGGGTCTCGATTGCTCGGCTTGCCACAAGCAGCCAGAGATGAGTGCGGCAGCGCTCGACTGCCAAGCCTGCCATCTCATCCACCACCAGACCAAAAACTCGTGCCTGAATTGCCATCGGGGTGGGGTACAACAGATCCACCCACCGGCGGCTCATACCGGCTGTGCCCTATGTCATGGCGACGGCGCAGCGTTCATCACCGAATGGACACGCGAAGTATGCACGGTCTGTCATGCCGACAAATTGGAGCACAACGCGCCGGCGGATTGCCACCTTTGCCATAGCATGCCGGCACCTCAGGGGTAGGGAACAGGCGCGGGCGGGAGGGAAGACGAACATCGAACACCGATTAGCCAACACCGATATTCGAAGTGCCAAGCGAATAACGAAGACTCAATACTGAACGTTCAATTTCTATCGGAGATTGTGCGTTCGATGTTGAGTTTTCGTTCTTCAGTGTTTCACCTGTTCGTCTCCATTTTCGTATTTCACATATCGATACTCGGTGTTCGATGTTTGTCTCCCCTCCGACACAAGACGATAACCACTATCGATTTATCAGACTCCCATCTGCCCACTCTGGGGTGATACGCCACAGATCTGATGTGGCAGCACGCCCCGCTTCTCGCTGCCCGAGAGTTCTCAGGGATGGGCATACCTTACCCCACAGCCATTCCCAGGGGGTATCCTTCTTGCCCCGCCGGTAGCGTTAGAACCTTCCGTTCGCTCGCTCTCTACAGTTCAGCAAGCCGGAGGTATCACCAGGCCCATGTGGAAACCACCCGCGTTCCAGGGAAAGACGGTGCCGCCGCAGATACCCGTCCTTGTCGTTGCCTTCATTCTGGTCATAGTCGCACTGGTGTTCGCCCGTCAGCTTCTTGTCCCCGACACCTTTGGCGAGCTGGGTCACTACCGTGCAGCGGCGCTCGACACGATCGTCGCTCACGAAAAGAACTACGCCGGCCAGCAGGAGTGCGCACTGTGCCATAGTGGAATCATGGACGAGCGGTTATCAGGCAATCACCGTGGCGTGGGCTGTGAATCCTGCCACGGCCCGGCCGCAGCTCACGTCGCGAACCCCGTCGACACCAAGCCGAGGATTCCCAGCGAGCGAGAGTTCTGTCAGCGCTGCCACGCTTACAATCCCTCCCGTCCGACGGGATTTCCACAGATCAACCCTATCGCCCACAATCCCATGACTCCGTGCATGGTCTGCCACGAACCACACGCTCCCGAACCGCCAGTGACGCCGGAGGAGTGCAGCGCCTGCCACGGTCAGATCGCCTCACAGAAATCGGTGTCCCATCACGCCGCGTTGGCGTGCACAACGTGTCACGAGGCGCCGGACGAACACAAACTCTCTCCGCGCACCTTACGACCCAGCAAACCTCGCGATCGCAGCTTCTGCGGCTCGTGCCATTCCGAAGACGCGACGAGTCCCCAGCACATACCACGGATCAATCTCCGCGCGCACAACCCGCGCTACTTCTGCTGGCAATGTCACTACCCCCACTACCCGGAGACTTCATGATCTCGAAGGACGGCGACCTTTCAGGCGACTGCCCCACGGCTCCTGACCCGGAGACGGTGGATCGGCGTGAATGTCCCGCTCTTATCCGCGCAGGATTCAGAGCCCGAGGAGTACGACCCCAGCGAACATCTCTATGGCATGGGGATCGACGTTCAGAAGTGTATCGGGTGTGGCCAATGCGTGGCGGCCTGCAAGGTGGAGAACGACGTCCCCCTGGATCCGCACACGTTCAATACCTGGGTCGAGCGGTATGTGATCGGCGAAGATGGAGAAGCCGAGGTCGACAGCCCGGGCGGGGGAATGAACGGGTTCCCACCTCTGGAGACCAAGGACGGACTATTGAAGAGTTTCTTCGTACCCAAATTGTGCAACCACTGCGCCAGCCCCCCGTGCGTCCAGGTATGCCCGGTTGGGGCCACCTTCATTACCGAGGATGGAGCCGTCCTGGTCGATGACGACTACTGCATCGGGTGCCGCTATTGCATCCAGGCCTGCCCCTACGGCGCTCGCTGGTTTCATCCCGAGAAGCACGTCGCAGCGAAGTGCACCCTCTGCTACCACAGAGTCACCGAAGGACTCGTTCCCGCATGCGTCGAGGTGTGCCCCACGGGCGCGCGTATCTTCGGCGAGATAAGACACCGCGCCACACCACTCGCTCGCTTCATGCGCTTCAACGACATCCAGGTTCTGAAGGCCGACCTGAACACGAAACCAAAGGTGTACTACGCCAACCTAGACGGTGAGGTGAGGTAGCCGATGCAGGGTTTCATCTACCCGAACGAGTTCGAGCTCCACTGGGGCATCCTGGTCGTCCTCTACCCTTACATCACCGGGCTCGTCGCAGGAGCCTTTATCCTCGCTTCGTTGGAGCGGGTCTTCAACGTAAAGGAAGTCGAACCGACGTACCGACTCGCATTACTCACGGCGCTGGCGTTTCTGCTCGTGGCCCCGTTGCCGCTTCTGGCCCACTTGGGGCACCCGCTCCGTTCCTACGAGATATTCCTCACGCCGAACAGCCAATCAGCCATGGCCATGTTCGGTTTCGTGTATGCATGGTACTTGATGATGGTCTTGTTGCTGGAGATCTGGTTCGAGTATCGGAAGGATTTGGTGCTGTGGTACCGGAGTGAAAAGGGCCCCATGCGATGGATCCACTACCTCCTCACGTTGGGAGCCACCGATATCTCTGAGAAGTCTCTGAAGTTTGACGACCGGGCAGGTCGCTGGATCACACTCATCGGCATCCCCTCGGCTTTTCTCTTACACGGGTACGTGGGCTTCATCTTCGGCTCCGTGAAAGCCAACCCGTGGTGGAGCAGCGTGCTGATGCCAGTCGTGTTTCTCTTCTCGGCGATCGTGTCGGGCATCGCCTTGGTGTTGGTACTTTACATGCTCTCGAGCTTGTTTCGCTGGAAGCCCGTCGACATGCGCTGTGCCGACAAACTGGCGTCGTTCTTGTTCTACGCTATGGTCGTGGATTTTTCACTCGAGATGCTCGACTTCATCCACCGCCTCTATGAGTCGGAGGAATCGATCGGCATTCTCTCTCAGATGATCGAGAGTCGACTCTTCATCAGCCTGATCGTGCTTCAGGTCGTACTTGGAACACTCGTGCCGATGGTCACCCTGGGCCTGACCGCACCTGCGCTCAGCAAGAACAGCCTTTTGAAGATACCCGACGAACTGAGGCGCCTCGTATACATTGGGTCGGCAATACTGGTGCAAATTGGCATCTTCAGCATCCGCTGGAACGTGGTAATCGGCGGGCAGCTCTTCTCGAAGAGCCTGCGCGGATTGACCGTGTACAAGCTCGAGTTCTTCGGCATCGAAGGGTTACTCACCACGATCGCGCTTCTGATCCTGCCGCTCGTGATTCTCTATGTCCTGGTCAAGGTGCTGCCGCCCTGGACAGACGCTGAGGATCCCTCCGGGCGAGGCGTTTACGGTCCGGGCAAAGTATAGGCGACGACTGCGCAGCAACCGCAAGAATAGGTTGTCAAGCAAAGGGGCCCACAAATTCGCTTGGGCCCCTTTTTTCTATCGCCTCCGCGAACCGGCTGTTCGTCGGCCGAAAGGCGGAGGTTATTGAGTTGGATCCGCCGTGTACCCCAGGTATGTGAGTACGATGATATACACGATGATGCCGACGACGACCCAAGTGAACCAACGACTCGGTTCGCCCCGCTGAGATCGTCGTTCGATAAAGGGTACGAGCAATAGCGCGGCGCCGGCCAGACCGAAGCCGAGAATCCCCACCAACTCCCCTTCGAACCACAAAATGTGAGCCGGCAAGTATTTCAACGTCTGGAACATAAACATGAAGTACCACTCGGGTTTGATCCCTATCGGCGCTGGCGCGAACGGGTCTGCCTTCTCACCCAGGTGGGCCGGGAAGTAAGCGGCCAGCGCTGCGATGATCGCCAGAGCGACCAGCCAACCTACCAGGTCACGCAACAGGAAGTTCGGGAAGAAGCGCATGATGCCCTTTTGGCTTCCCTGGCGCGCAACATCCGGAGGGACGCTCATCCCGTGCTTCTGGACCATGAACAGGTGAACGCCCAGGAATACCGTCACCATCATCGGCAACACGGCCACGTGGAAGGCGTAGAACCGAGTCAGGGTCGCACCTGTGACATCGCTTCCACCTCGTAGCACTTTGCCCGTGAACGATCCGATTATTGGCACGACGTCAACAATCTGAGTGCCGACCCGTGTCGCGAAGTACGCCAACTCGTTCCAAGGTAGCAAGTAGCCCGTGAAGCCAAAGGCCATGGCGATGCCCAACAGCGCGAAACCCGAAAGCCAGGTTATCTCGCGTGGCTTTCGATAGGCCCTCATCAGCAAGACGCTGAACAGGTGCAGAAAGGCGGTGAAGATCATCAAGTTGGCCGACCACGCGTGGACCGATCGGATCAGCCAACCGAACTCCACCTCGGCCATCAGAAACTGAACCGACTCGTACGCTTCCTCGGCGCTGGGGCGGTAGTAGAAGAGGAGGAGAATGCCGGTCGCGACCTGGATACAGAATAGAAAGAGGGTCATGCCACCCAGGTAGTACCAAATCGTGTGGCGGTGGACTGGGACGTCCTTCTTCTCGGCGAGATCTCCCATCGCCTTGAGACCCCAACGCTCGTCGAGCCACTCGTATATCGAAGCGAATCGCTGTTTCATGTTGGCCATGCTTAGGCGTCCCTGCTGATCACGATTTCGTCACCACGCACATTGACGACATAAGTCTCGAGGGGCGCTGGCGGCGGCCCCTGGACATTCCGACCGTTGAGGTCGAAATGTCCATTGTGACAGGCGCACCACATACGGCTGAGGTCCTCACGATACTGAACGATACAGGCGAGGTGCGTGCAGGCCGCCGAAAATGCGCGC
>JBDHGH010000197.1:0-6529 GCA_039589995.1 Gemmatimonadota bacterium
CCGAACGTCAGAGGATCTTTTTTACCGCAACGAACACCGGCGGCTCGATCAGTCTGCTCGAGATCGATCTGCTCACCAGAGAGATCAGATCCGTTACACCGAAGACGGATGTAGGGCCTGTATACGCCGCCCACCTCCTTGCGGCGTCCGACGCGTCACGACTCTACGTGCAATGGTTCGCTCTGGGCACACCGCCCCGAACCGAGATCTACGACGGCCCAACGCTTCAATGGCTGGGACGCACCAGTGCGTTCCGGCCGGATGAACGGGCCGCCGGATTCGAGCACCAACCGCCATACCTGTGGACGCTGGACCCTGCGAATCGGGCTGTCTTGGTGGATACCGGCCGTGATCAGGTGGCCCGTGTCTTCGAGCTTCAGCGCTGGTTCGGACCCGTGCATGGCGTCGCATCAGATGCCTGGCGCGACCTTCTCCTGGTCCGACTCGATGCCGGGCACGACCGCTACCAAGTCGTGGACATCGTCTCCGGTGAGATTGGCCCGCCCCTCGATCTGGAGGGCTACCGGACAGCCCAGCCACGGTTGGTAATGGCAGGCCGAGCGTTGGCTCTCATCGACATGGAGCGACGTCCCTACGACCCCACGCGCGGCTGGAGTGCGTCGGCTATCGCCATAGGAGGTGGCGCCATCTATGACTTGCAGCGAGGCGGCCGGCCTATCCCTCTCCGGCTGACCGTACCATTGGAGTTCCCGGTGTCATCGTTTGGGACCACTACGGACCCCGCCATTCCCGGAAGGCTCTGGGTACACGTTCCCACCGACGACGAACGGATCGATTTCGGCTGGCCTGCTTGCGATCGGAAGTCTCCGGCCGGCGATGACGTCTCAGCTACGATCGAAGCGGACTGGGATCCAACGGGCGACCCCTTCATGTACCGTTACCGCGTGAGGGTCGCTGACGCGAGCCGTTCCGTTGGGGCCGTCGCGATCGAGATAGGAAGAGAAACCGCGAAGACAGGTGCGCCGGACGGCTGGGGGGTCGACCTCATTGACCGAGAACGCTGGGTCCGATGGACCAACGGGCTGGGGCCTCCGCAACAGGACATCGCTCCGGGGGGCGCGGAAGCCGGGTTCGTGGTGGAAGCCAACCTCGATACGCGGCCCGGAATCGCCGAGTACCGAATCCAGGCAACCCTCGGCCTGCCCCGTGGCTGCGAGTCCGACGACCGTTTCCTCGACAACAGCTTGGAAGGCTACACGCTGGCGCCCGAGGTCGTCGAGACCGGCATTCCGCGCAAACTGGCCCAACGGCTCGGCGAGCTCGTTGAGGAAGCTTGCGACATCGGATGGATCCTCGAGAATGATTGCCCGGCGCTAAGATCGGCAGCCACCCTGACCGAATCGACGGACGGCGAGCGCTCGGCCAGTGTCGATGCCTTTCTCCAGATGCTTGCCAACGTCACGTTGAACGACGAGAACGCCTATACCGTCCTCTGGGACGCCGCCATGGTCATCAAGGAAGCCAGCAGGCTCTAGCGAGTGAACAGCTTTGCGCGAGTAGCGGTCCCAAGACCGCTGCATCAAACGTTTCTCTATCGCGTCCCCGACAGCCTCGAGCGGGAAGTCGAGCCCGGCTGCCGGGTCGTTGTGCCGTTCGGCCGCAAGCAGCTCGTCGGTTGGGTGGACAAGCTGGACCCAGAACCCGAGAAGCCCCCCGCAAGCGTCCGCGACATTTTGGACGTACCCGACTCCGAGCCCGTTCTCAGCCTCGAGCTCCTCGAGCTGTGTCGCTGGGTCTCGCGTTACTACGTAGCCCCCATCGGGTTGACGTTTCGCGCTGCGCTCCCAGCCCGGCTCACCAGCGAGTCCGCCCAGCGTATCCGTCTGGCGGAAGCGGGCGCTGAAGGCTCTACCGTTTCCGAACGCACACTGGTCGAACTGCTGGGTCGACATAAGGGGCCGGTGAAACTCAGCAGCGTGCGTAAGACGCTGGGCCCGGGTCCGTGGTCCCAAGCAGCCGAACGCTTGGCCCAGCGCGGACTGCTCGCCATCGAGCAGGAGGCGCCGGAAACCGGACGGCCAACGCGATCGCGGCAAGTCGTCTCACTGGTCCGCGAGATGCCGACCCTGCAGGAGCGTGACCGCATTCTCGGCCGAGCGCGTCGCCAACGAGAGCTGTACGAGTATCTGGAATCGGTCGGTGGACAGGCCGAGGTCGCTCATATCACAGACCGATTGCAGGTGAGTCGCTCGGTCGTCGCCGGCCTCGTCGAAAAGGCTCTGGTCACCATCCACACCGAAGCATCGCCTTACGACCTGTTCGACGAGGTCCCCACCGAGGAAGAGCCGCGGCATACGCCCACCCAGGCGCAGGCTTCCGTGATCCGGAAACTGTTGGCGGCATCGCGGGGATCACCGCCCAAAGCTTGTCTCTTGAAGGGCGTTACGAGTTCCGGCAAGACTCTCGTATACATAGAGCTACTCCGCGAGCTGGTGGTAGGCCAGGGAAAAGGCGCCCTCGTGCTGGTGCCCGAGATCTCCCTCACGCCTCAAACACTCGGTCGTTTTCGAGCGGCATTCGGCGACGACGTTGCCCTGTTGCATTCCGCACTGAGCGATGGTGAACGCTACGCCGCCTGGCAGGCACTGCGTGTTGGAGAAAAGCGCATTGTCATCGGCGCCCGCTCGGCCGTGTTCGCACCCGTGCAGAATCTGGGTGCGATCATCATGGACGAAGAGCACGAGGGCACCTACAAGCAGAGCGACCCGGCGCCGCGCTACCACGCACGAGACGTTGCAGTCGTCCGAGCTCGACGTGCAGACGCGCTATGCGTGTTCGGGTCGGCGACTCCGAGTCTTGAAAGCTGGTGGAATGCAAAAGCCGGAGCCTGGGAGCTTCTCGAACTCCCCGAGCGGATCGGCTCACGCCCTCTACCAAGCGTTCGCATCGTTGACATGCGTGAGGAGCGCAAGGCTCCTCGACCATCGACCGACGGCGGACCCAAAGGCCCACTCGTCCTCTCCGCCAGTCTGCGTAACGCCTTGGAAGAGCGACTTCGGAAAGGCGAACAATCGATCCTGCTGCTCAACCGGCGCGGTTATTCGACGTTCGTCCAGTGTCGCGACTGCGGAGCCGTACTCAACTGCTGGCGCTGCAACGTGTCGCTGACACACCATCGCCGGCCGCCGCGCCTGGTCTGCCACCACTGCAACCACCAGGAACCCGTCCCCTCCGCCTGCCCCGCATGCTCATCGACAGAACTCAATCGTTCGGGTGTCGGCACCGAGCAAGTCGAGCGGGTCCTGGGTGAGACCTTCGCCGAGGCTCGTATCGCACGGATGGACGTGGACACGACCAGCGGAAAGTGGTCGCATCACGAGATCCTCGGCCGCGTCGAGCGGGGTGAAGTCGACATACTGCTGGGCACCCAGATGATCGCTAAGGGACTCGACTTCCCCAGCGTTACTCTGGTTGGTGTTATCAACGCCGACATCGGTCTGAACCTTCCAGATTTCCGGGCCAGCGAAAGGACCTTCCAGCTTCTGACACAAGTGGCGGGGCGCGCCGGACGTGGGCCCGCCGGCGGTAGCGTCATCGTGCAGACCTCGCTCCCAGGCCATTACGCCGTTCGATTCGCTATCTCCCACGACTACGAAGGCTTCACGGCCCGAGAACTGGAGGAACGCTCCAGCCCGGCCTACCCGCCTCACATTCGACTGGCCAATCTCGTGTTTTCCGGGCCGAACGAATTACGCGTACAGGGTGCCGCCGAATCGGCTCTGCAGTGGCTCGACGGCCTCCTGGAGGCGCGGGGGATCGACGGAGTCGCCCTGGTCGGGCCTGCCCCATGCCCCATCGATCGCATCCGCAGCCGCTGGCGCTGGCATCTGCTGTTGAAGGCTCAGAGCGGTGACACCCTTGGACCCGTCCTGCGCTACTTGGCGGACAAATTCACGCTGTCCGGGGCCGACCTGCGAATGGAGATCGATCGGGATCCCGTGAACCTCCTATAGGGTCCTCGCGGCGGACCTCGGCACAGCGGCACATCCGCCACCCACAGGTGTCTAAGGTTGGGTGGCGGGCGGTCTGGACCTTCCACCCTCGGCATACCCCGCCTGGTGGCCGTAACTCCGGTAGTTACCTGCGTGTCCTTGACAAAACCGCTCGGTAGACGACAGAATCACGCACTTCTCGTGTGTCTGAAGACGAGGTGACCCAGGCTATGGGATGTCTGACGCTTAACGCGTCCTACGAACCGTTGACAATCGTGCCCGTGCGCAGGGCACTGCGTCTGATCATCGACCGCAAAGCGGAGGCCCTCGAGGTCGACGAGTCGAGTTCGTTTCGCTCGGAGCAACTCGTGCTGCCGGCACCCGTCGTCATCCGCCTTGTCAGCTTCGTGCACGTGCCCCGGCGCTTCCGCCGCCACGTGACCAACACGTTCCTTTTCGCACGCGACCACTACACTTGCCAGTACTGCGGCCGACACCGCCGGCGCATGGGACACCGTGAGTTTCTAACCCGGGATCACCTCTTGCCCATTTGTCGCGGAGGCAAGAACGTCTGGGCCAACGTGACTACGGCCTGCACGACCTGCAATCACCGGAAGGGCAATCGCACGCCCGAAGAGGCTCACATGCGCTTACGCCACCCGGCCACCGAGCCCAACCACGTCGAGCTCGTCTGGGCCGTCCGGAAGATCACGCCCGTTCAGGCCAAGTACATCGGGATGTTCTACGGGGATGCAGCGGTCAAGGCGTTGCGTGGGGATGGCGGAGTCTAGGATCTGGCTCGAGGCTATTGCCCTCCCGAGAAAGTGAGTAGTAAGTAGTAATTGGTGATTAGGTCTCCCTTCCCCGACGTCGCTCACGCCGCTGGTCCGCCAAGATAAGCCTGGCTTTCCTCCGTTCCGCCGCGTCCAAATAGCGTCTGTACTCGACCTCATTCTCAAGCACCAACCGCGGGACAGCCTTCGGTTTGCCGGCCTCGTCCAGCGCAACCATCGTGACGTAGCACGAGTTGGTGTGTCGCGGTTCGCCGCCGGACACTGACTCCGCCGTTACGCGGACGCCGACCTCCATCGAGGTGCGGCCCACGTAGTTCAACGATGCTCTCAGGGTCACGATCTCGCCGATCTCTATCGGCGACCGGAAATCGACCTGGTCGAACGATGCGGTCACCGTTGGGCAGTCGGAGTGCCGGGTGGCGCACACATACGCGATCTTGTCCACCGCCGCGAGGATTACTCCACCGAAGACGTTCCCCCGCAGATTTGCGTCCTGTGGTGATGCAAGCTGCGTCATGGTCTGCCGGGAGTGCCTGACCGGCCGAGCCTCCTCCAGCGGCGAATTACCCACAATGACGGGGAATGTCACGTCGTCCATAGCGTTCGCATTCTCGTTCGTCTAATGGTGAGCGCCGGGTCTAGAAATCATGCCATGCTAGAGCGCCCCTCCCCCACCGTCAATGCGGCCGAATCGCATACCTCCAACCCCACGTCCACCAAAGAGGTGGCCCGCAGCAAACAAGTGTGTATCTTTGCCTGCTTTGGCGGCCGGTCCGGATACCGGACTTCGAGCGGCGTAGCCACTGGAGATGCACCGCAACAACACAGCCATGAGCACCGAAGAGGTATAGAGGAATGGGCCTACAGGCAGAACTCGTGAGAGGGACTCAATACCCGGGCTATATCTTCAATCACGCCCCGCGAAACGTGTATTGGGAGATGACCATCGCGTGCGACCTGGAGTGCGTGCACTGCCGGGCATCGGCGATCCCGCACCGCGACCCCCTCGAGCTAGACACCGAGGAAGCGCAAGCGCTGATGAGGGATATCAAAGAGATGGGCAGCATGATCATCCTCACGGGTGGTGATCCGATGAAGCGGCCCGACCTTTTCGATCTCATCGCCTACGGCCGTGAGATCAGCCTTCCCGTTAGCATCACGCCGAGCACGACCCCGACCCTGACCCGAGATGTGGTCCAGAAGTTCAAGGAGTTGGGAGTCGCCGCGATGGGCACCAGCCTCGACGGGCCCACCCAGGACGTGCACGATTCGTTTCGCGGAGTATCCGGTACCTTCGCCAACTCGCTGAACGCCCTTTCCTGGGCGCGCGAGTTCGGCATACCCGTGCAGATCAACACCACCGTGACCAGCGAGACCCTGCCACACCTCGAGGACATGTTCAGGCTACTCAGTGAGGAGTTTGCGCCGCCGGTCAGACGCTGGAGCCTGTTTCTGCTCGTGCCGGTCGGCCGAGGCCAGCAACTGGGCATCCCGTCAGCGGAGGATGTCGAAGGGCTGTGCGACTGGGTCTACAACGCCGCCCAGGGCGCTCCGTTTCACGTGGGTACCGTGGAGGCTCCCCACTACCGGCGCTTCTGGCTCCAGCAGAAGCTCGCCGAGGGCATGCCTCTCGAAGAGGTGGACAAGCTCGCCATGCGGATGGGGTTCGGCGTGCGAGACGGGAACGGCGTGATCTTTGTCTCCCACAAGGGCGACATCTACCCGGCTGGGTTCCTGCCACACCCGCTGCTTGGCAACGTCCGCGACGAGCCGCTGTCGTCC
>JBDHGH010000198.1:0-6300 GCA_039589995.1 Gemmatimonadota bacterium
GCCACCGGCGATGATCGCCCGGTATCCCACGTCATTACGCTCGCCAGCTGCCGATGTTGAGAAGGATCCCCACAGCTGCCAGCGAGACTACCAGGCTGGAGCCGCCGTAGCTGATGAACGGCAGGGTGATCCCCGTCGTGGGCAGAAGGCCCACGCTCACGCCCATATGAATCAACGCGCTGACCACGATCAGCGACGTCAGTCCCACAGCCAACAGAAAACCAAACGCGTCGGGCGCGCGTCGTGCGATTCGAAGTCCCAGGAACCCGATAAGTCCCACCAACGCGACCAGCACCAACACACCGATCCAACCCCATTCCTCGGCGACGATGGCGAAGGCGAAATCGTTGTGAGGCTCGGGTAGGAAGTGGTATTTCTGCGCGCTTTCGCCGTATCCGACTCCGAAGAGACCGCCCGATCCCACCGCGATGAGTGACTGGTTAAGCTGATAGCCGGCTCCCGCCGGATCCGATCCGCCATCGAGGAACGTGACCAACCGCGACATCCGGTAGCTGGCCGTACTGATCCATTCCCAGAGCAGAGGCATCGCCAGCAGACCCAACAGGATGAAGTGGCCGATCCGCGCCCCGGCCGCGAACAGCACGATGGCGCAGAGAAGCCCGATGAGCGCAGCCGACGACAGGTCAGGCTGCATCATGATCAGGAACGCGACCAGCAGATAAACGATGCCGAACGCCGCCAGTCCCCAACGCAGGCTGCGAACGCGCTCGCCTTTTTTCGCCGCCACGGCCGCTACCCAGATGACCATAGCGAGTTTCGCCACTTCGGAGGGCTGCACCCGCACTCCCAACTCCAGCCAGCGGCGCGCACCATTGCGCGTCGGTGCGATGGATTCGGTGCCGGGCAGCACGATCAACAGCAGCCCGAACAGCGTCACGGCCAGGAACGGCCAGGCCAGCCGCAGGTAGATGCGATAATCGATACGCGCGAGCACGTACAAACTCAGAAGGCCGATCATCGCCTTGCTGGCCTGCTGTCGCAGGAAGTAGTGATCGGGCAGACCTTTTTGTTGAGCCAAGAACGAGCTGGCGCTGTAGACGGTCAGCAGACCCACCAGCACCATGAAGATCGCGATGGCCAGCAACACGCCGGCGTCGCGTCGGGCGCTTCCCGCCGCCGGTACGTAGGAATCAACCGTAACTGCTGCCGCCAGATCTCTCACGACACCTCTGAATTCACCAACTGCGCGAAGCGCTCGCCTCGCTCTTCGTAATCGCGAAACATGTCGAAGCTGGCGCAGGCCGGTGACAGCAATACCGCATCGCCCGGCTGTGCCAGCTCGGCCGCCTTTTGAACCACCGCCTCGAAGGGACCGTCTTCCCGCACCAACGTCGTCGCCCCACTCAGGTCGGTGTCGAGTTGCGCCGCCGTCTCGCCGTAGGCGACGATGCAGCGGGTCTTCCCCTTAAGATCCGGGATCAGCGTCGCGAACGACTCGCCCTTTCCCCGGCCTCCGAGAAGGAGCACGATGGGCCGATCGATGGAGCGAAGGGCCATCCGCGTCGAAGCCACGTTCGTGGCCTTCGAATCGTTGATCCACAGCACGTCGCCTCGATCGGCCACCGGCTGGAGTCGATGCGCGAGCGGTTCGAAGCCGCGCAGGCCATCGCGGACCGCCTTGATGGGCAGGCTGGCGTAGGTCGCCGCCAGGCTCGCAGCCAGAGCGTTGGCGACGTTGTGGAGGCCCATGAGCTTCAGCTCATCCTTCGCCACCAATTCGGTCTCCTCTCCGCCCTGCCGGCTCATCAACATCCCACCACTCGTCAGATAGGCACCTTCTTCCGCGGTTGATGGTTGCGACGCCACACGGAAGTAGCCGGCGCTGCCCGACCGTCCCGCGGCCAGGCGAAGGACTTCATCGTCTTCGCCGTTCAAGACCCAGCGACTCTCGGGGCCGGCATGGTCGAACAGACGCGCCTTATCCGCGTAGTACGGTTCCACGCCGCCGTGCCAATCGAGGTGATCGGGGCCCAGGTTGAGAAACACGCCGATCGCAGGATCGAAACGCTCGACGTAATGGAGCTGGAACGAGCTGACCTCCACGACGATCCAATCGTACGTCGCGTCGGCATCGGCGAGCTCGGACAGCGCGTACCCGATGTTCCCGCCGACGCCCACGTTGACCCCAGCCCGTTCGAGCATGAACCCGATCCAGGCGGTCGTAGTCGTCTTGCCGTTAGTGCCCGTCACTGCGATCACGGGCGCGTCGAGAAACCGATATCCCAACTCCATCTCCGAGATGACCGGGATCCCACGAACCCCGGTCGCATTCAGGACATCTGCATGGGGAGGAATTCCGGGGCTGACGACCAGCAGGTTGCAGCGCCCCAACTTTTCCGCATCGTGCCGACCCAGATCGACGTCCACGCCGGACAGCTCGCCGAGCTGTGCCGTCTGCGCTTGTAATTCGGCGGTGTCGGCGCTGTCGCTGGCGTACACCGAGGCACCGGACCGGGCGAGCAGGCGCGCCGCCGCTCGACCGCTGCGGCCCAGGCCGAGCACGCCGACGTTCAGGTCGGGCCAGGATTCGGAGATCTTCATCGCAGCTTCAGCGTGCCCAGCGCGATCAACGAGCAGAGCACCCCCACGATCCAAAAGCGAACCACGACTTTCGTTTCCGCCCACCCGAGTTGTTCGAAATGATGGTGGAGAGGCGCCATGCGAAAAACGCGACGCCCCTCTCCAAATCGTCTTCTCGTGTACTTGAACCAGCTGGTCTGCAGAATGACGGAAAGCGCCTCGGCGACGAACACGCCACCGACGATCAACAACAGAAATTCGCCTTTGATCAGAACGGCCACCGCGCCCAGAGCGCCTCCCAGCGCCAGCGAGCCGGTGTCGCCCATGAACACCTCCGCCGGGTGGCTGTTGAACCAGAGAAAGCCCAGTGCGGCACCGGCGAGGGCGGTACAGAAGACCGTCAACTCGCCGACGCCCGGCAGGTAGAAGAGTCCGAGGTATTGCGATGCGTCGACGCGTCCGATCAAGTACGCGAATAGCGCGAACGTGGCGCCGGCGATCGCGGCGAGTCCCGAAGCCAGTCCATCGAGCCCATCGGTGAGGTTCACGGCGTTGGCGCTGCCGCTCACAACGAGCGCGACGAACGGAATAAAGAACGGTGCCCATACGACGAGCCTGAGGTCCTTAAAGAAAGGCAGGCTGGTGTGGTTTGCGGGATATTCGCTAAGTGGGAAATTCCACAGCAGAATAGCGAGGAGCACACCCAAAGCCAGTTGACCAACAAACTTGTAACGCGCTACGAGACCCCGCGATTCCCGTTGGACGACTTTCAGGTAGTCATCCACAAATCCAAGCGCGCCCATGCTTGCGGTCAGGCCTAGGGCAATGAGGACATACGCGTCATCCAGACGCGCCCACAGTACCGTCGGTATGAGCACCGAAGCCAGTATTATCAAACCTCCCATTGTCGGTGTGCCGGCCTTGGCCAAATGCGCATGCGGGCCATCGAGCCGAACGACCTGGCCGATTCCCCGCCGGCGTAACCAGGCGAGAATCGGCGGACCGGAGACGAACGCGATGAGCAAAGCCGTGACCATCGCGCCGCCCGCCCTGAACGTGATGTACTGGAACAGGTTGAATACGATGTGTTTGTCAGCCAGCGGAAACAGAAACTCGTAGAGCATCCCTTCCCTCGCTAACGTTCGCCAAAATCGTTTTCGAACCAAGGAATCGCGCGCTCGAACTTCATCCCGCGCGACGCCTTCAACAGCACCGCCTCGGTTCCCTGCAGCCGGTGCGACAGCTGTCGGTAGGCCGTTTCCAAATCCTCTCCGACCATCAACGCTTCCTTGTCTCGGTCGCTTGCCTGCTCGAACGCGGCGGCGAATTCGCCGACCACCGCCACCAGCTCGATACCGGCCGAGAGCATCGCGTCGGCCACTTCCTTGTGCAGCGGTCCTGACCGACCGCCCAGCTCCAGCATCGTTCCGGCCAGGACGGCTCGCCGTCGGCCGGTCGCCAGCGCGTTCAACGAGTCGATGGCGGCAATGAAAGAAGCGGGGTTTGCGTTGTAGCAGTCCACCAGCAACAGCAGCTCGCCAAAACGACGGACTTCCCCGCGCATCGGCGGTAGAACGGCTTCACGCAGCCGGTCGGCCGTATCGGCGGTCTCGACGCCGAGCATCTCGGCCACGCAGGCTGCGAACATCCCGTCGCGAATCAGGTGCGTTCCGAATCCCGGCAGCTCGAAGTCGATTCCCTTCCAAGTCCAGACGACGCCGTCCGGCGAAGTCGACCAAAACTCGGGTCGCTCGTCCGCCCAATCGTTCAGACCCACGGCTCGTACGTCGAAGCCATGCGCGCGCGCCTGTAGCAGCAATTCGTCCGGCTCGTCGGCTACGAGAGCGCGGCCGCCAGCGGTCAGTACTGCGACCAGGGCCAATTTCTCGTCCAGTACTCCCTGGAAGGTTCCCAGTCCCTCGAGATGGCCTTCGCTGACGGACGTCACGACGGCATAGTCCGGCTGCGCGATACGGGTCAGCTGAGCGATTTCGCCGGGTTGATTGGAGGCCAGCTCGAGGACCCAGAACTCGGCGTCCTCAGGGGCCGCCAGTATCGACAGGGGAAGACCGACGAGATTGTTGAAGTTGCCGGGGCTGGCATAAGCGGCGTCGCCCAGGGCCAGCGCGGTGAGCTCTCGCGTCGTCGTCTTGCCGCTGGTCCCCGTGATCCCGACTACGGTGGGCCCCAGAGCCTGTCTGCGGGTCGCAGCCAGCTGACCCAGCGCCTGCAGGGCGTCGTCGACCACGAACAGCTCGAAGTCCTCCGGGACGTCCGTCGGCCGCCGCTCGACCACCGCACCACCAGCCCCACGTCCCACGGCGGCGCCGACGAAGTCCGTCCCGTCGAACCGATCTCCACGAAGCGCGACGAAAAGCGCGCCTGTTTCCAGAGTCCGCGAGTCGGTGGACACGCTGGAGTAGGTGCGCGACGCGAATCCGGCCTCGGGGAGGCTTAGTGCGTCTCGCACACGGTCGCTGGTCCAAGAGAATCGCGGCATGGGGTCGCCCTTCAGCCCACCAGTAGCTCTTCGACGATCAAGGCTTCGTCGAACGGTCTTTTTTCGTCCCCGATGATCTGATAGTCCTCGTGGCCTTTACCGGCCAAAACCACGGCGTCGTCCGCGTCCGCCAGTTCGATCCCTCGTGCGATCGCTTCGCGGCGATCTACGATCACTTCGTGCGGAGCCGTTCCCAGCCCGGGCAGGATCTCGTCGATGATCGCCTGCGGCCCTTCGCTTCGCGGATTGTCCGTGGTGACGATGGAGTAGTCGGCGACTTCCGCCGCCGCCTGGCCCATCAACGGCCGCTTGCCGGCATCCCGATCGCCACCACAACCGAAGACGACGATGAGCTTGCCGACCACCAACGGGCGTAGCGCTTCCAGCGCGCGCCGCAACGCGTCGGGCGTGTGCGCGTAGTCACGGACTATGAAGGGTTGATTCGACAGGACTTCGAGCCGACCCGGGACCGGCGGGGCGGTCGCGAGCGACTCTGCGATCTCGATGGCCCCGAAGTCGAAAGCACCAGCGACGGCGCTGGCCGCGAGGGCGTTGGAGACGTTGAACTCGCCCGGAAGCGGTAGAGTAACCGGCACGGGACCTTCGGGTGACACGAGGGTCCAATTGGAGCCGTTGAGTCCTAGTTCGATGTCGCTGGCCATGTAATCGCTCTCTGTTCGAAGTCCATATCGGATGTGGCGGCCGCGTTCCGGCAGGTCCGACCAGGCCGGATCATCCGCGTTCACCACAACGGTACCGTCGGCAGCTATCAGCTCGGCCAAGTGCGTTTTCGTGTCACGGTATTCATCAAAGTCGGCGTGATAGTCCAGATGGTCCCGACTGAGGTTGGTGAAAACGCCAACATCGAAGGCCACCCCATCCACCCGACCCTGCGACAACGCATGGGAGGAGATTTCTGCTACGACGTACTCGACGCCATCTTTTTTCAATTCAGCCAGCCTGCGAGCGAACTCGATGGGGCCCGGTGTGGTGAGTCCGGTTTCTTCACGCTCACCCGTCGCGGCGATTACGCCGAGGGTCCCTAACGAGCCACTTCTATACCGTTGCGAGAGTATGTGGCGAACAAGATGAACCGTCGTCGTCTTGCCATTCGTGCCGGTGACCCCGACCAGCTTCAGGTCGACAGCCGGATCGCCGAATACGACTTGCGCCGCAATGGCAGCGGCGCGGCGGGAGTCGGCGACTTTGAACTGGGGAAGATCGACTCCCGGTTCGGGAGTCTCGACAAGCGCTGCTGC
>JBDHGH010000199.1:0-6253 GCA_039589995.1 Gemmatimonadota bacterium
GACCCAAACCTCTCTCACTGACGAAGACCGTAACCCGCTGGGGTCCTCTCTCATCATTCGCGACCACCGTATGCAGCAGAGTCTCGAGGATCAGATGCGGCGAACCGAACGGGTTGCCGCTGTCAGTATCATGGCCGCAGGGCTCGCGCACGAGCTGAATAACCCTCTCGCCATACTGGGGAACCGCATCGAGCTGATGCAACGCGACGCCAAAAGCAACGGTGCTAGCGAACAAGTCCAAAAGGATTTGGCGGTGCTCGGCCACCACGTCGAACGACTGCGTGGGGTCACGACAGACCTCCTGGGATTCGCGCGCGAGGACGGCGATCAATCCAGCCGCATCGAGTTAGAAGAGATTCTCGGACGGGTGATCCGTCTGTTTCAGCGCACCTTCACTACCAAGGGCATTCGCCTCGAACTCAAGACAGATCGTGGGCCCCACTGCATTACTGGACACGATAGTGCGATTGAGACGGTGTTCGTCAACCTGCTCTTGAACGCGCTTCAAACCACACCGCAGGGAGGATCAGTCAGCGTCGAGTGCCGCTCTCGCGGAGACGATGACGCTTTCGTCGTGGTCGAGGTGCGGGATACCGGTCCCGGAATCCCGAAGGACATTCAGAAGCGTATCTTCGAGCCGTTCTTCACGACCAAAGGAGACAAGGGCGGCACAGGGCTCGGACTGGCGGTCTGCCGGACCATCGCGGAACGCCACGGCGGCAGCATCTCGATCGAGAGCGAAGAAGGATCAGGCAGCCGATTCCTCGTCTCGTTGCCGACACACCGGGGAGCGGTATGACCGGGTCGAAGATCCTCATCGTCGACGACGAGCCCGAGATGCTCGAGAACTTGGACCGTTTGCTTTCGGCGGAGGGATATCGGTGCTGGACCGTATCCAATTCGGAGAAGGTCAGCGAATCGCTGGCGAAGGTAAAGCCGGACGTGCTGATCACCGACCTCCGCATGCCCGGCGTCGATGGCATGGAGGTACTGTCCATCGCCCAGGCCGCCGATCAGCGACTCCCCATCCTTCTCATAACCGCGTACGCCACCGTAGCGTCAGCGGTCCAAGCGATCCAGGAGGGAGCGTTCGACTACTTGGCCAAGCCGTTCACCGGCGATCAGCTGTCCATCGCAGTGGAGCGCGCGCTGCGCCACCGAAGACTCGTCCTCGAGAACGAGACGCTGCGCGGCCAGATCGACAGCCGGCGGGGGACGCAGATCATTGGATCGAGCGCTCCGTTCGTACGGGTCCTCGACCAGACGCAGCGGGTCGCCGCCACCGAGGCAAACATCCTCATCACCGGCGAGAGCGGTACCGGAAAGGAACTCCTTGCGCGATCGCTCCACCGGCAAAGTCAGCGAGCGCATGCACCGTTCATCCCCGTGGATTGTGCGGCTCTGCCTGAGGGACTACTCGAGAGCGAGCTCTTCGGTCACGAGGAAGGCGCCTTCACCGGGGCGGTCGGCGTCAGAAAAGGTTTGCTCGAGGAGGCGGATGGTGGTACCGTCTTCCTGGACGAGGTGGCCGAGCTGAGCGTCCCCCTCCAGGCCAAGTTGCTCCGCGTACTTCAGGAGCGGGAGGTGCGACCCGTAGGAGGAGCGAGGTACGTCAAGGTCGACGTTCGCATGGTCGCCGCAACGAATCGGGATCTCGATGCCGCCGTTCAAGAGGGCACATTTCGCGAGGATCTCTACTATCGCTTGAATGTCGTGCATCTCAGTTTGCCGCCGTTGCGCACCCGCACGGGCGATGTCGTTCTCCTGGTAGAGCGGTTCCTGAACGAGTTCGCCGCCGTGGCTGGCAAGACGCCCCCAGTGATCAGCTCCGAGGTGTGGGACGCCCTGCAGGCCTATGATTGGCCCGGTAACATTCGACAACTAAGGAACCTCGTGGAGCAGATCGTCGCGCTCGACGTCGATGGACGGGTCACGCTCTCAAACGTGCCGCCCCAAATCAAATTCGGCGGCGACGCGCCCGGCGGGGGGGAGCTCGTGACGCCCGAGTCCTCGTCATGGGACTACGAGGAAGCCAAGGAAGCTACCATTCAGCAGTTCCGAGCGTCATATTTGCAAAAGCTCCTCCACGCCCACAAGGGGAACGTCTCGCAGGCGGCCCGGACCGCAGGCGTCAGCCGGAGGACCCTTCATCGGTGGCTCGCACAGATTGGAGCTAACAATGTGGAATCGACGGATGCGGATGCGGACGATGACTGCTAGATCGTTCGTCGTGGCCGTGGGGATGATCGCTGGGACGCCGCTGGCACTTTCGGCGCAGAGCCTCGTTCGCGGAACCGTGCATCGGCGGGGCCGAGTAGTCCGCGAGGCGGTGGTGCAGCTCATACCGGTCGAACAAACGAGCTACCCCGCGGTGTCGGACACCGCGCTGATCGATCAGGTCCATCTACGTTTTGTGCCCGGAGTCCTTGCCATACAGGCGGGAACGACCCTGCAGTTTCGCAATAGCGATCCGATCATGCACAACGTGTTCAGTCCCAATCGGCAGGGCACTGAATTCAATCTGGGCACATACCCCCAACATGAGAGCCGTCCACACACGTTCTCCTCGCCAGGCCGTTACGTCATCCTTTGTCACGTCCATCCCGAGATGGCGGCCTGGATCCTGGTCGTCCCCACGCCATACTACGGGACTACGGATCACAACGGAGCATTCCGAATCCGCAGTGTTCCTCCCGGCAGTTACCGTGTGGAGATATGGCATCGGCGGACGGGCACAGTGGAACGACGTGCGGAGGTGCGGGCCGGCGTGGATACTCGCCTGGCGATCGACCTGAGCTCTAGGAGCCGGTAGTGACTCGGGGCGCGCGTTGGGCAGCGACGGCCATCTTGCTCCCTGGTGTCATCTTGCTCACCGGGGCCACTTTCCGCGACTCGTGGCACTCGACGGGCTCCATCCCCGCCTTCGCTCGCCAGTATCGGACGGCGTGCTCCACGTGCCACACCGCTGCGCCGAAACTGAACGTCCTCGGGGAAGCGTTCCGGCTCAACGGATATTGCATGCCGGACAATGAGCTGCTTCTGCGTTACGACGATCCCATCCCACTCGGCAACGATGCGTGGAAGGACGAGTGGCCCCGCGCGATCTGGCCCGGTGAGGTGCCAGGACAAGTCCCCTTGGCGTTCCGCATCCAGTCAGACGTACGATTCACCAATGACGAGAGCGCTGCAACAAACTTCACCTATCGGTTTCCCAATGAAGTCTACCTCCTGGCCGGTTCGACTCTGGGGGACGGGATCGCGGCGTTCCTCGAGACGGAGTGGAGCCGCGAAGGGGGCCTCGAGGTTCTGCAAGCCAAGATGGCTTTCCAGGACCCCATACCCGGGCTGCCCGAGCGTTTGTTGAACGTCTGGGTCGGCATGCAAAATCCGTATCTCTTTACGTTTGCTGACCGTCAAATCGATCGCGCCGCCCGGCAGAAGTTCCGCTGGCAGACCTTTCGACCGTCGGAGGTCCGATTCACCAATCCGACGACCGACGACGAGCTAGCTTCGGTGAACGACTTCCGCCTCGGCTTGACCGAGCCCAGTATCGAGCTCAATGGACTCGTAACGGGGCGATTGTATTACGGAATAGGACTCGCACAAGGGGCCGGGAGCGGAACCACGGACAACAACAACCGGAAGGACGTGTATTACAAGCTCCGGTACAAGTTCGGAGGACTCGACCTCCGAGGAGAATACGGCCGGACCGGAAGGCCGGTGACCGGCACAGGCGGCCAACTGCTCGATCGATCCGTGACTGTCGAGCACTTCGGGTATTTCGGCTCGGAGCCGTCCGCGGACGACACCGAAGATCGCCATCGCTCATTCGGATTCAACGTGAGGACTCTCTACGGGCCGTGGGACGTCGGCGTCGGGTTCGTTCGCAGCCGTTACGATTCGCCATGGCCAAATCAAGTGCAAGGTGGCTTTTCGACCTCGAGCGTATTCGGCAAAGCGGAATACCTCGTGTTTCCCTGGCTGATCGGGTCGCTGAAGCTCGATCTATTCCAGGCTGATATTCCCAGCGAAGCGCTCGCGCTCGGTTACACCCAGGGACGCGTGGACCAGATGCGGCTCCTCCCCGGCGTGATCGCGTTGCTGCGCCAGAATATCCGAGGCGTCATCGAAGTGGATTGGTTTGCACGCGATGAGGCATTGAATGCACAAGCGCTGCGTCGGCCCGTCAGCGTGTGGTTGCGACTCGACGTGGCCTTCTGAGTTTTTGCCCTCCCCGGGCGAAGTCCCTAGTTCGTGGCCGACTCTGTCGGAAAACGAAACTCCACCGAGCTGACGCCTCCGGCCTCTACGACAACCGTCTGCTGGAGTTCCCCGAGGACCTCGTGCCACGCCGTCACGGTGTGGGTTCCGGCCGGGACGTCGCGGATCTCAAAGGCGCCGACATCGCTCGTCACAGCAAAGTACGGATGGTCGAAGACGATGATCTTGGCATGCATCCAGCCGTGCGCATCACATTCGACATCGATGATGCCCGGGCGGCGTAGCGGCCGATCGGCACGGATGCTCGCACCCTTGCGGGACAATGCCCAGTTGCCGATGGTGCGGGTCTGCGTACCGCGCTGAAAATTCAAGTGCGTGTTGTGCAGCACGTCATCCTGATTGTCGACGACGAGCACGCCGCCTACCGTTGTGGCGAGGACCGGCGGTTGGAATCTACATTCGGCGTTTGACAAGACATACTCCTGCGCGTCGGTCTCGCCCGCGAGGCCGTCGATGGTCACGACCGCGTACGCGAGATCGCCGTCCCGGACAACCAAGTCCTGGGCGGCGATATTGTCTCCGCAAACATCACGATTCTTGTCGATTTCGATCAAGCGTGGGGCGGGTACCGCTCCGCCGACCCGCACCGTTCCAACGATGGTGCCCGCTTGGGCCATCGCGGCGGCCGGTACGAGTATCAGCGCGACTGCGCCACAACATACGGCACTGCGTGTCACCTTGGTCACGATCTTCTCCTTCGGTCGCATCGTGTGCCCCGAGGACCACTCAGGGTATCCGCGAGTCAGAAATGGACGTGCAGCTCCAGACTCAGCCGATCCAGGTCCGTCGTTGCCTGTGGAATATCGTCCAGTAACGTGTAGAAGCCGGAGATCTGGAGGAATTGGATTGGGAACGTCTCGAGACCGAACCGTACGCGGATTCGGGCGTTCTCGCCGATGTCGCGGTCAGGATCGAGGAACCCGAATGTAACTTTCATATTCAAGCCGGGCGTAGCGAGGAAGTCGCCCTCGAGATACGCAGCGAGTTGCTCGAGTTCCGTACCGGCATCAGGTGTGTCAGTAATGAGGTCGAGCTCTCCGAGAAAGGCGAAGCGGCCAAGGTTGAAGCCCGCGAACCCGCCCACGACTTCGCGGCGGCTGCTGGGTCCTGTGTTCCCTGATGCGGACCCGCCGAGGCGAAAACGCGAAAAGGTGAAAACCCCAGTCGCCGTAACTTGTTTCCCATCGTTGTTCTCGTCTGCGCCCTGTGTTCCATTCGTGACGGAGAGGAACAGCGAGAGGGGACCGGGCTCGACGCCCACCTCCACTCCTTGGTCGGGAGTGTTGTAGTTGAACCCCGTGTTCTGACGTATGAATTCCGCGTCGTCCAGCAAGCGTAACCCGTATGGCAGCAGGAACTTGCCGACTTTCAAGTAGCCGTCGAAGGGGAGCTGCTCCAAGAGAGCGAAGCCCTCGCGCGTGCTTGCCGCACTAGGCCCTACTGTCTGGTCGAGGTAGAAGGCCAGGACGTCAGGGACCGCTCTCACCTCGAGCTGAATATTGGCTTCGCTGACATCCACGGTGGTGCGGGGCTCCGATTCGCTGACCGTGCCTGAGCCGAGGAGCCGAAAATTTCCGCCGATCGCGACGTAATCATTCAGCAATCGATTGCGGAACGTCGACTTGCCCATGGAAAGCCTGGTTTGCGCGTACATGGTCCCGAAGTCGTTGCGACCGCCACCGCCGGTGCGGTTCACATGGCATTGGGAGCAACGCAGGCCCGTTCGCACAGATAGATAAGGCTCGTAACTCGCGGTCGCGCCGTCGGGCGCGAGCAAGAGCACTCCGATCGCAAGACCCACGGCGGTCACAGCAAGCTGGCGTTGTATCATGACCTCTCCCTTGACCGGCTAGTTGTTGTTCGCGCCGTCGGCGATCCAGCCGCGAATCGCCGCGATTTGTGCGGCCGAGAGAGCCTGCAAACCGAGCGGCATCCGGCCCCCGAGGATCCCGGACCGTCCCTCTATCTTCCA
>JBDHGH010000200.1:0-6098 GCA_039589995.1 Gemmatimonadota bacterium
GTCAAAAGCAGGCAGACCAGAGCCAGGGCCGTCACTGCCCGCCGTATTGGCTTCGTCATGGAGCCTCTGCCTTTCCTGGAAGAATCCGTCAGACCCAAATGATAAGGCGGCGCTTGTGCTGAGACCACGGGTGCGTTATGTGGCAGTCGAAAGGAGGAACGCATGCCAAGTGGCAAGGTGGTTTGGAACCAGGGACTTCAGTTCGTGGGCACCTCGGGCAGCGGGCACGTTATCGTCATCGACGTGAGAAAGGAAAAGGGCGGTTCGGATGCCGGAGCCAGCAACACCGAGCTGTTGCTCATGGGTCTTTGCGGGTGTACGGGCATGGATGTGGTGTCGATTCTGCAGAAGAAACGACTCGAGGTGGAGAACTTCGAGGTCGCGGCCGAAGGCGAGATTTCGTCCGACTTCCCCAAACGCATCACCGACATCGAGATCGTTTACAGGGTTTGGGGAGATGGGATCCCCGAGAAAGCTGTGGAAGAAGCGATCAAGTTGTCGAAGGAAAAGTACTGCTCTGTCTCGAATTCGTTGAATTCAAAGATCACGCACCGCTATGAAATCAATCCTGCGCGAGACTGATTCTTTGGGAGTAGGTGAGTAAACGAGTAATAGAGCAATCGAGACTGCGAGTTGGAAGTTGGGTCAAGAGCACGAAGCCCAACTCATAACTCGAAGTCTCTGCTTCTCTATTACTCGTTTACTCACCTACTCCCAACATAGACGATCCTGTAGATCCTCCCGCCCCGATCGTCCGAAACATACAGCGCCCCGTCCGGCCCCAATGCAAGGCCCGTGGGCCGATGATCGGCGCCGCGCGGGCTGACGTCCTCGCCTGCGAATCCGTCGGCGAAGACCTCCCAATCACCGGCGGGCTGCCCGTTCTCAAGAGGTAGGAACACGACGTTGTAGCCGCCCTGCGGCTGCGGCGCGCGGTTCCACGAGCCGTGGAAGGCGATGAAGGCACCGCCACGGTAGCGCTCGGGGAACATGTCGCCGGTGTAGAAGAGCAGAGCGTTGGGCGCCCAGTGGGCAGGGAAGACCTCGATGGGGTCCACCGTGTCCGCGCAGCGCCCCGCTTCGCTGCCATCGCCGCCGTACTCCGGAGCCAGGACGCGCCGGCCGAGACTGGGATCGTGATAGCAGTACGGCCAACCATAGTCGTCACCCGCCTCGATCCTCAGCAGCTCTTCGGATGGCAGCTCGGCGTTCTGCTCTTGGCTGAACAGGTCCGGCCAGTTTTGAGCCAGCTGGTCGCGGCCGTGCTGGAGACCCCACAGCGCGCCGTCGTCCGGGTTCAGTGTTAGGGCGACGGCATTCCTGATTCCCGTAGCGAACCGTTCGCCGTCCGCTTGCTTCTGACCCGTCTGGTTCGCGTCGAACTTCCAGATTCCCGCTCGCGTCTCGAGTTGAGGGCACGGATCCTGGCCGGGCGAACCGGACGTCCGATCTTGCTCCTGACAGGTGTTCGATGGTGATCCGATGTTCACGTACAGCTCGCCGTCCTCGGTGACGACGATTGATTTCGCTGCGTGGCTGCCGCTAGCCGGTAGGTCTGAGACGATCGTCTCGGGCTCTCCAGTAGTCTCCATCGTGCCCCAGTGGAGCGTGTAACGCAGAACCCGATCGTTGGGCGCGAAATAGATATAGTTCTGGAAGAGCGCGATCCCGTGCCCGCCCACGTCGCCCAGGCGCTGCTGCACGTCCGACACCCCATCGCCGTCCGAATCCCGAAGCGCAACGGCGCCAACGGCAGTCGTCGAGTCTCTACGCGAGCGCCCGGTAGCCGCGAAGATGATGCCGTGAGGATCCACAAGGATGTGCCGAACTCGACCCAGACCCTCCGCAAAAAGGGTGACGCAAAAGCCGTCGGGCAGCGTAAGCCCGGCATTGTCACTCTCGCACTCCGCTTGTACGGGCGTGGAGCGTTCGGATCTGTTGTCGGCCAGGGTGAAGCCTGCGAAGGCGAGAACCGCGCACACGAGTGCGACGAGGGTTGCTGTACGGTTAGGGCTCATCGGTACCTCTCCTCGAGTGTGATTCGGGTCGTACCGCAAGATATACGGCCCCCCCGCCTCGTGTCGAGCGGTCGCTTCCGCACGGCGCCCGCCCAGCGATTCAATTCTGGTGGACGGGATATTCCGGCTTCGTTACCTCGAGCGGCGGGTTGTCCACGATCATCTGCAAAACGGTTCTGATGGCGGTTCCCAGCTGTGGATCGCGGGCTTCCCACCAATCTGCGGCGGTCAACTCGACCAGTATGTCCGGCTCGACGCCCGAGTTTTCGAACTCCCACGAGCCTGCAGGATTGTAGGCGGCCCGGTTCGCTATGTTCACCTGACCGCCGTCGATCAGCCGCGGAATGAAGACGTAAGGACCGGTCCCGGCCCCCATCGTCCGTGTGCCGATCACGGTACCCGCTCGGGCGGTCTTGAACATGAACGCGAAGGTCTCAGCCGCTGTGCCGTTTACGTCGTTGATTAACAGCACCTTCGCGGCCGGTGGCGGATTAGTCGGAACCGTTATGTCTTCGCCGTGACGAAAAGTGTAGTAATAAAGAGGAGTGCGATTCAGTAGTTCGATCAAGAAGTCTGCCGTCATGCCGCCGGGCGCAAACCTTTGATCGAGGATGAGGCCACGCATGTCGGCGTTCTCTAGGATCTGCTGGATCGTGACTTCCATCCCCCAAGCACTAAAACTCGGTACGTAAACGTATCCGAGAATTCCTTGAGACTCTTGAGCCACCGCTCGCCGATTCCGTTCAGCCCAGTTCCACCGTCTCAGAGCATTTTCGTCCGGTAGCGGTACGACGGTATAGGTGCGAGGTCTTATATCGTCTTCATCGATGTAGCGCGTCACCGTGATTCGGGTCGGCGTGAAAGCCTTGCCCTCGAAATACGAGTGTATGTTCCGGTCCGCCGACACCGGTTGGCCGTCAACTGCCAACAAGTAGTCGCCCTCCTCCACGTAAACGCCGGGTTGGTCCAACGGCGCGGCGAGAAGCGGAGCCCCCGAGTTGAATTGACCCGATCGATATATGCGAGTGATTCGATAGCCGCCGTCGTCGATCTCGTAGTCCGCGCCCAGCATTCCGATGCGGCTCGGTACCCCCGATGGCGGCATATCGCCGCCGATCGCACCGAGGTAGCTCGCGGATACGTGGCCCAGCGCCTTGTTGATCAGCAGGTTGAGATCGCGGCGTCGCGTGATCGTAGGCAGATAGGTCGCGAAGTGGCGCTCGAGCGTCCGGACGTTTTGTCCGTGGTGGTCCGGATCGTAGAAGAAATCGTCCATCAGACGCCAGGACTCGTGGTACATCTGCTGCCATTCTTCTGCCGGGTTGACCTCGAATTGTATGACGCTCACGTCGAGTACACCCTCGTCGAGCGCCGGCGCGCTCTCCGTCGATACGAACGCCCACTTGCGCCCCTGGCGATAGAGGACCTGCGTGCCGTCCGGCGTGAGAACGATGTCGTCGACACCCTCGATTAGCCTCTCCAGCCGTTGCGGCTCGGCGATGTCGTAGCGGTAGAGCGATCGGGTGGGTGGCCGTTCCAGTGCCGGCGAGTCGGGCCACTCGTCCACGAGGGCATAAACAACGCCGGGTCCGCCAGCGATCAGTCCCGCGTAGTCCAACGCAGGGGCCGGCAGGGGCACGATCCGTTCGAAGATGTTTGCTACACTGACGGCGGTCTGACCGCCCGCTACCTGTTGCTGGGGACGGGCGCCGCCCGGTGGAGGCCGCTCGCGTCCCTGGCCTCCGCCCCGGACTGGGACCCGGGGTTCGGGCACCTCGGAGGGTGAGTCTGCATCGGGATTCGGGTCGCCGATGACGGGCAACACCGGAGAAGGCATGCCCTGTCGCAGGACGACGAGATTCAAACGTCGCGATACGAACGGTCGCATGTATACACCCGACAGAACGTTCCATCCGAACTCGCCTAGCCCGGCTGTGTTGCTTGCGACGAAATACAGATACTTGCCGCTTGCGTCGAAGGCGGGATGGCCCGAGTTGACCTGTCCGTCTGTAACCTGAAAGCGCCTGCCCCTACCCACGTGATAGAGATAGATGACCCGGATACGGTTGGCCTCGTAGCGCGAGTAGGCCAGCCAGCTGCCGTCCGGGGACCAGGCCGGCTGGTAGCGGTCTTGGAACGAGTAGGTGGATGTCGTGATCTTGCGGGCGCCACCCGTGTCGAAGTTAGCTATCCACAGCGTCAATTCCTTGTCCGAGAACGCGAGTTTCTTCGAGTCGGGTGACCAGACCAATTCACGATAGAAGCTGGGCTTCAACTCAACGGGGATACTCCGAACGGACCCCTCTCCGCTTGTCGGTCTAATCTTCAGCTGATACTCGCCCTCGTCGTCGCTGAAGAACGCGACCCACTCGCCGTCCGGCGAGATGAGGGGACGGCGTTCGGCCACGCCCGAGCTGTTGGTCAGGTTCTCGAATTCGCCGGTCTCCGTATCGAACGTCACACCGTCGCCGCGTATTCCGAATACGACCGGGTTTCCGGATGGCATCATCGTGGCCGACTCGATCCAGCCCTCGCCGTTGACCATGCGTGGCTGCATTTCGGACGTGTCAGGCGCGACCCGAACGTCGACGGTATCGATCGTTCCGGCCTGCAAGTTAAATGTCTGAAGGTGGCCGTCCTGAACGAAAGCGATTAGGCCACCGCCCGCCGAAGCAGACTCGACTCCGTACGTCTCGAACGTCGTGAGTTGAGTAAACTCGGCTGTGTCGAGGTCGTAGCTGAAGATGTTAAACGTGCCCGCGCGGTCCGATACGAAATAGACCGTGTTGTTCACCCACATCGGGTCGCGATCGTTGCCCGGTTCGGTGGTCAGTAACTCGCTGGCACCGTCATCGAGGTCGACGAGCCAGATGCTGGAGCTCATACCGCCGCGGTAATAGCGCCACTCCGAACCCGACAACTCTCCGGAACGCGCTACGGGTACATACGCGATACGGGTATCCTGAGTGGAAAGCGAAGCGTCCCACGCGCGCGGGAAGGGAAGCGGCGTCGGATACACTCCATCCCGCGCGACTTCGTAGAGGCGGAATGCACCTTCCTCATCCCGGTGAGATAGAAAGATGACGCTGTCACCACTCGCGCTCCACTCTCGAGGAATGTCCGCTTCCGGGTTGTAGGTCAGACGGCTCGCCTCGCCACCCGCGACGGGCAAGACATATACGTCCCAGTCATCGGCGCCGCGGCGACCGAAGGCGACGCTCTGCCCGTCCCGCGAAAGGACGGGGTAGTCATCATCGTCTCGCCCTTCCGTCAGTTGCAGGGCTGTCCCGCCGCTGCGATCGACTTTCCACAGATCGCCGGCGTACGAAAAGACTATGACTTGTTCGTTCACCGCTACATTGCGGATCAGCATCCGCCCCCCGTCGGTCTCCGCTCGTTGGCCCTGGTGGCCAACGAATAGCGCCGAGACAGCGAGAAATACGAGGGGTAACATCATATCCGGGCTCCTCAAGATTACGCGAACATCGTTTTTGGGTTAGCCAATCCTAAAAGTATGTGCATGGGGTCGCCAGCCACGCTAGGTCTTGGCGTAACTCTGGGTGATGGAACGTGCGCTGAGCTGGCCTAGTTCCGCGCTTCTGAGGGGCCAGATGGCGATCAGGCCAGTGGATCGGACTGGAGGAGCGTCTCTGCGATTAGCGGTCGTTGGCCTCGGGCTCTCGTAGCCGTGCCTGACTCTTGCCGGTGGGTGGGTCCATCGAGACCATGATCCGGTCCGCGAAGTCCTGCCGCTGTTCGAGGTGTTCCAGCCGATCGGCCAGGGTACCCACGACCTCGGTGAGTCGGGCGATATCTTCCGAACGAGGTTCTCCGGACTGCCGGCGACCCGTGATCTCGATCAGATCGCCCAGGCGCTTGGCGAGTGGTCTGAAGATCAAGACTCCCGCTGTCGAGAGGGTGATGGTGACCAGGATGATCACGGGTGCAAGTAAATCAGGGTCCATCTTGAGACCTCCCCGAGTTGGCCAGGTTAGAAGGAGGAGGACTCGTCGTCTCGGCGCGAGCGGCTCTCGTCACGTTGCCGTTCGGGCTCGCGCCGCGGAGGTCCATCCGTCAACT